>JBOGGB010000604.1:0-6721 GCA_050743605.1 Acidimicrobiales bacterium | reverse complement strand
CCTCCCCCTCCGCACGCGGATGATCGGAGTCGTAGCCCATCTGCGTCGGCAGGTCGAACGCGCACGACAGTCCCGTCTGGCCGTGCTGGAGCAGGAACTTGAAGCGCCCGTTGGTCGCCTCGGCGGTGCCGAACCCGGCGTACTGGCGCATGGTCCACAGCTTCCGCCGGTACATCTCCGGGTGCACCCCACGCGTGTAGGGGTATCGGCCCGGTTCGCCGAGCTGCTCCACCGGGTCCCATTGCTGGAGGTCGGCGGGTCCGTACACCGCCTTGACCTCGATGCCCGAGTCGGTGCGGCGGGAGGTCTCGTCGCGCGCGGGCACCGCCACAGGCTACGGGACGATCGCCGAGACGGTGTCCGGCGCGACCTCGGGCGTCCCGCCGCAGGGCGCCGGGTAGACGCCCAGGACGGCTCGCTGCCTCCGGCGGTCCGGCCCCGTGAGCACGGTCCGCAGTGGAGTGCGGAAGAGCACGCCGACGAGCAAGCAGGTGCCCAGGAGGACGCCCGCGAACAAGATGAGGTAGAGGGCAGCCTCGCCCAGCGCTCCGTGGCCGGCGAGGCCCTCGCGGGTGAGGGCCGACAGGATCAGGTGGAGCACGAGGATGTGGGCCAGGTAGACGCCTGCCGAGGCGTCGGCACCCCATCTCACGAGCCTGTCGGAGTGGGTCGGCGCCCGCGCCGACGCCTTGTGCGCCCAGCGCCACCCGACCGCCCACAGCCCCGCGCATGCTGCGAGGAACCAGGGCACCACGAGGGGCTGATAGAGGTTCGAGGCCTGCCCCGGCGACTTGCCGAACGCGAGCTGGAGGGCGTAGTAGCCGAGCGTGGCGACCCCGACGGCGAGGGCTCCCCAGCAGATGCGCGCCGATTGCCGTTCGACCAACCGCTGCAGCTGCCCGAGGTGGTCAGCAGCGAGGACGCCGGCGACGACGTAGAGCTGGTACCCCGTCACGTACCGGCTGCCGAGCAGCGCGTGGTCGAGGGAGCTCACGGTGTGCAGCGGTCCGGTGTGCCACGAGAAGTAGTACGCGATCGTCATCATGCAGAGCTGCGCCGCCACGCTCAGACCGAGCACCAGGCCGTGGTGACCCCTCGTGCGGCGCACCAGCCAGACGACCGCGGGCAGCACGACGTACACCTGGAACAGGACGACGAGGAAGTAGAGCTGGTAGTAGCCCGTCAACAAGTCGTGCACGATCGTGCCCCGCGCTGTCACGGGGCCTGAGGAGGACGCGAGGGTGTAGGCGAAATAGATGCCCGTCCAGGCTAGGTAGGGCAGGAGGAAGGCTCCGATCCGTCGTACCCAAAGCGAGAGGAGCGGTCGGGGCGCCCGGAACTGGCTGTAACCCGCAACGAGTGCGGAAAGGAAGAAGAACACATTGCGCGTCGCGTGGAGAACCATGACGGCGCTCCACCCGACATCGCTCCCGCCAGGCCGCGTGAAGAGCATCACGTGCTGCGCGATCACGCCGACGAAGGCAATCACGCGGAAGAGGTCGAATTGCCTGAGGTAGACGCGCGACGAGGAGGGCTCTTCTCCGACCACGGGTCCCCTCCCTCACCCGCTACGTACCGAAGCGGTGCCGACGTCCGTCCACGACGTGACCGGGGCATTGCCGTCGATGTCGATCGGCGACACCGACTCCCTCCGCTCGCCTTCGTCGGACCGGCGCCAGTCCTGCGGGAGCCACGTCGACCAACGCTCGCGCTTGCGCCCGGTGAGCGCGACCGAGAGCGGGGTCCGGGCGAGGATGCTCGAGAGTAGGACGCAAGCGAGCACCACGATCGCCACGGCCATCGCGGCCACGAGCGGCCAGGGGAGGATGCCGTCGAGTGAGCGCCAGCTGAGGTCCCCGAGAGCGTAGATGAAGAGCATTTGCGCAAGGTAGATCGTGTAGGAGTTGTCGGAGCCCGACATCGCCATAGCCCGCACCCAACGGGGGCGCCGTCTCTCCACGAGCCAGACGCCGAAGAGGTAGACGCACGCGATCGCCCCCATGTTGAAGGGAATCACGATCGGCTGGAGCGGATCGTCCGCGTTACCCAGCCACGAGGCGAGATGATCGAAGGCGGCGACGTACCAGACCTCTGCGACGGCGGCAGCGACCACCGTGGCGGCGAAGACCCACCATCCGTTGCGGAGTAGCCAGCGGTGCACGTCATCGAGGTGGAGCGCGACCTCCATCCCTGCGACGAGGTAGAAGAAGTAGGAGATCACCTCCCTCGTCGCGTAGAACCCACGCAGATGGGGTGGGAGCACGTGCCAGTGCATGAGGCTCGTCATGAGGACCTGCACGGCGAGCGCGACCGTCATGACGGTCCAGGGGTGCGCGGCGAAGCGGCGCACGAGCCAGAACAGCATCGGGTAGAGGACGTAGAACTGCATGATGACGACCAGGTAGTACAGCTGGTAGTAGCCGGTCCCCAGGAGGTAGCCGAAGTGCTGCAGCCCGCTCCACACCCCGAGTCCCGAGCCGGGCACGGAGACGGCGAAGTAGATCACGGTCCAGCACAGGTAGGGCACGGCGACCGAGACGAACCGGCGGCGGTAGAAGTACTTGTAACCGATGCGGTGCAGGTCCGAGTAGCTGTAGGTGAGCATGCACGCCGAGATGAAGAGGAACGCCTCGCGCGTGACGTGCAGCAGCATGAGGCACCCACCGACCGAGATGCCTGCTCCCGAGGCGAAGAACAGGAGCGAGTGCGTCGACACCACTCCCGCCTGTTTCACCGGCCGCATCGCGTCGACGTGGTCGAGACGCGGCTTGGAGACTCGCGTGGTCACTGCACGAGCATCGAGAAGATCGCCGGCGTGTCCGCCAGCGCGCTCCGGCGCACCTTGCCAGTCGCTCCCTGGGGGAACTGCTCGACGACGTGGTACGCGACAGGGCGCTTGGGGCGCGAGAGCGACTGTGCGCAGCGATCGTGAACACGTTCCACGACGGCTGCCGCAAGCGGTCCGTCCCCCTCCTCGTGGACACCGTCGACGACGAGGTAGGCGACCGGAACCTGCCCGAGCACCTCGTGCTCCCGTCCGACGATGGCGACCGAGCTCACCCCGGGGACACCGACGACCGCGTCCTCGACCTCCCTCGGGTAGAACTTCTCTCCGCCGCGGTTGATGACGTCGTCGGCTCGCCCCACCAAGAAGAGGTAGCCCTCTGCGTCCATATAGCCGAGATCGCCCGTCTCGAGCCAGCCTTCTGGATCGACGCGGTCCTCGTAGCCTGGTGAGCGGTAGGCGCGGATCACGCTGGGCCCGCGCACACCCACTCGGCCGACCTCGCCGGTGTGCGCGCCCGCGCCGTCCGCGGACACGACGCGGACCTCGGTGCCGACGGGCAGGCCGACGGAGCCGGGCCTGCGGCAGTCGGAGAACGGATTCGCGGTGATCTGACTGGCCGCCTCCGTCATCCCGTAGGTCTCGACGACCGGGATGCCGGTCGCCTGCTCGAACCGCTCCAGCACCGGTACCGGCAGCGGTGCCGACGCCGAACGCGCGAACCGGATCCCCAGAGGCACGCGCTCTCCCGTCTCGACTCCCGCCAGTCTCGCCAGGATCGCCGGAACGGCGTTGATCCAGGTGATGCGGTGTCGGGCCATGACGGCCCAGAAGCCGTGCCGGTGGAACCGGTCGTCGAGCACGAGGGTCGCGCCCGAGACGAGCGTCGCGAGCAAGCCGACCACCTCGGCGTTGATGTGGAACAAGGGCAGCGGATTGAAGCCGCGATCCGAGCCGGAAAGCTGGAAGTGGTCGGCGACCGACCGTCCCGTGTGGAGCAGTTGCGCCTCGTCCAGTCCGATGACCTTGGGCACCCCCGTCGTCCCCGAGGTGGACAGCACGAGACCTCCCGCCGCGCCGGTGCCCGAGGGCGGCGCCGGGTGCGACTCGGAGCCTTCTCTGCCAAGAAGGCTCTCGCCAGGGGACACCGTGAGCCACTCAGCCCCGCCGCCGGATGGGGCGGCGCGATCGGAGATCACGAGGCGCGTCGCCGTCCGCCCGCATCCTGCGACGAGCTCGCCGTCGGTCGCCGCGGGGTCGAGCGGCGCGACCGTCCGGCCCCCGGCAAGGGTCGAGAGGAAGAGGACGGCCAGCTCCACCGGATCGGAAAGGACGAGGCCGACCGTCTCACCCGGACGCACGCCGAGACGATCGAGCCTGTCGACCCAGCACGCGGCGACTTGGCAGAGCTCGCCGTAGGTCACGGACTCGAGGCCGTCCGAGGACCGCAGGTAGACATGCTGGCTCGACGTCGCGGACCGGTACCAGATCAGCTCCGCGACGGACGCGCCCGCAGAGCCCGGCCCGTCCTCGAAGGACCGGATCGCCAAAGTCACGTCAGTACGCCATCCTCGAATCTCGGTAGTGCTTGAACTCGAGCAGGTTGTCGAAGGGATCCTGCAGCACGAAGGTCCGGTGCGCCTCCGCCGTCCCGTCGAAGCGGGTCGAGACGTCGCGGAAGAACGGGATCTTGCGAAGTTGGGCGAGGTCGTGGAGGAGGTCGAAGTCTTTGCGCTTGCGGAAGGTGACGCCGAAGTGACGGGGATAGAGCGAGAGCGGCTGCTTGGTCGGCTCGGGATCGGTGAGGTGGCAGACGACCTGGTCGCCGAAGAAGTCGAGGGTGATCCGGTCATGGTAGGTGCGTGCGAGCTTGCACCCGAGCTGTGTCACGTAGAAGCGGCGGGCCGCTTCGAGGTCCGACACCGGGATGGCGAGATGGAACAGATGGTCTCTCATGGCTCCTCCCCTTCGAACTGGGTAAGGGTGTCGGCACGGAGCCCCAGCCGAAGGGTCTCGAGAGCGAGGACGCTTGCGGGTCCGACATTGCCCAGGTTCACGTCGGGGCCGACGCGGCGCACCATGTGCGCCTGGAGCGCGCTCGTCGGCGCCTCGAAGACGAGGCGCTCGGGCGGCACCTCGCTCACGATCTCCTCCACGAGCCCCACGCGCAGCTGGCCGTCGGCGTGACAGATCCCCGAGCTCCCGGTCTCACGAGCCTCGAGCGTGACCAGGAACGCACCTGCCGACAGGTCGTCCTCGATGTACTCGATCCAGCGGCGCGGCATGAGCATGTCCGAACGCTCTGCGTCCTTGAAGCCGACCTCCGAGATCACGACGAATTCCTCGGCCAGCTTGCGGACGTAACCGGTCTTCTCGTGGTTCGACATCTCGATGGTGCCGTTGGAGACTTCGACGAATCGGCAGGCCCACCTGTGGCACAGCACGCGGTAGTCGTCGAAGCGCCCCTGGAGCACGTGCTTCTCGAAGAGCGTGCCACCGAAGTAGAAGTCGATGTCGCTCTGCTGGAGGAGCTCGATCTTGGCTCCCAGCTCACCGGACACGACCGCGGTCCCCCATCCGAACTTGACGAAGTCGATGTACTCGCCGGCGCTGGCGACGACATCTCGCAACGCGCCGAGCGGCAAGCCGCCGTCCACCACCATCGTCATACCCGTGCGGCGCGGCTTGGTCGCTCGGCCGGGAAGCGTGAGCACCGTCGAGTTCATGACTGCTCCTTCCTTCAGACGCTGGACAGCGTGGAGCGAACGCATAGCGGGAGCACCGCGGCGTTCTGCACGTCGGGCCACGCCATCTCTTCACAAGAGATGCCCTCTGCCCACGCGGACACGACGCGCACGACTCCGCCGTGACAGACGAGCACGACGTCTCCTCTGTGAAGCGAGAGGATCCTCGCCGCGCACGCCGAGGCGCGCTCGTAGAGGCGCCGAACCGACTCGCCGCCGTCGGGTGCAGCGTCGGCGTCGGCGACCCTACCCCCACGAACCCCGGACCGCTCGGGCCCGAGCAGGGAGCTCGGGCTCCCTTCGGCGTCGCCGAGCGACCGCTCCCGCAGGGCCGGCTCCACATTGACGGAGAGCCCGAGAGCTTCAGCGATCGGGGCGGCCGACTCGAGCGCGCGCCGCAGGTCGCTCGTGTAGAGCGCCTCGGGACGCGGGCCTTGCGCGAGAGACCGGGCACACCGGGCGGCCTGGCGGCGCCCGAGCGGGCTCAGGCCAGGATCGAGCTGGCCCTGGACAAGACCCTTCGAGTTCCAGGTGGTCTCGCCGTGGCGTACCAGCCAGAGCCGCCGATAGCCGGCCGCATCTCCCCCCGCAGTCATGGGCACCAGCCTAAATGTTGCCGACGGGTTACAAGCGTACACAAGTCACATCGTCACAGCCCAAGATGAGAAAATCATCGGAAGACCCTGAGGTGCGACTGAATGAGCCGCAAGGACGGATCACCGCCTCGGCGAACGGCCGCTGCAGCGCGGCGGCTATCGAGGCCACGGCTGGGCACGTGCCGACTGGCGGCACGCCGCCCCGCGGGCGCCCGATGCTCAGCGCGTGTGCGGCATGCAGAGCCCTTCGTACTCCGCGATGACGATCTCCCCGGCGTGCTCGCCGCAGGCGGAGCACTCTGGGTCCCGTCGCACCTTGAACGTGCGGAACGTCTCTTCGAGTGCGTCGTACGCGAGCAGCCTTCCCACGAGCGGGTCCCCGAGGCCGAGGAGCACCTTGATCGCCTCGATCGCCTGGATCGACCCGATGATGCCGGGGAGGACGCCCAGCACACCGGCCTCGGAGCACGAGGGCGCGAGCTCGGCGGGCGGCGGCTCGGGAACGAGGCAGCGATAGCACGGGCCGTTGTAGGGGTCGAACACGGTGACCTGCCCCTCGAACCTGAAGATCGACCCGTGCACGACCGGGACGCGCT
>JBOGGB010000603.1:0-1710 GCA_050743605.1 Acidimicrobiales bacterium | reverse complement strand
TGCTCGGCATGATCGCCCTCGCGGTGTGGGTGGACTCCGCAGGCCCCGTCCTCTTCCGCCAGGAGCGGGTGGGACGCGCCCAGCGCCCCTTCCAGATCCTGAAGTTCCGCACGATGCGAGCCCCGGCGCCCGCGGGCCCTGCAGGCCCTGCAGGTCGCGAAGGCCCAGACGGGCACGCCGCCCGGTCGCTCCCAGAGCGGGCGGCGAGAGAACGCCCGGTCCACCTGGTCGCCACGCGCAGGACTGCCGCCCCGTTGCTCGTGGGCGCAGCCTCCCGGCGCTCGGGCACAGGGGACCGCGCGGTCCCGTCGGCCTGGGCCGCCCCGCCGGCGCGTCCTGCAGCTTCTCCTGCGGCATCCGCCGCGGCGCCTGCCTGCCACCTCGTGGCGCGCACCCCGCTCGACACCGCGCCCGACGTCTCGCGCATCACGAGGTCCGGAGCGATCCTCCGGCGCCTCGGGCTCGACGAGCTGCCCCAGCTCCTGAACGTGCTGCGCGGCGACATGTCGCTCGTAGGCCCCAGGCCCTTCATTCCCGAGGAGTGCGAGAGCCTCCACGGATCGGTCGAGCGGCGATTCGACGTCCGCCCCGGGATGACCGGCATGTGGCAGGTCTGCGGCCAGCACGAGGTGGGCTTCGAAGAGCTGTGCCGCCTCGACGTGCAGTACGCGACGTCGTGGTCGCTCAGGGGCGACCTGCGGATCTTGGCCCGCACCCCCGGCCGCCTGCTCCGCGGAAGCTCGGTCGTCGAGCAGTGAGCGGGATCGGCGGATGACGATGACCACGAAGACCGCCGAGCGCCCGAAGACCGCCGCGGCGCTGCCGACCGTGTCGGTGCTCGTGCCGACCTACCGGTACGCCTCCAAGATCGGCCGCACTGTGCGTGCCGTGCTCGCCGACCCTGCGACCACCGAGGTGGTCGTGGTCGTCGACGGCTGCCGGGACGGGACCGTCGAGGCACTCGAGGCGCTGCGGGCCGACGACGACCGGGTCGTGCCGCTTGCCGTGGAGCACGGCGGGAAGTCCGCCGCGCTGACCGCGGGTCTCGCGCACTGCTCCGGAGAGGTGACCCTTCTCCTCGACCAGGACGTCGTGGCCGGGCCCGGGCTCGTCAGCGGACATGCCCGCCACCACCGCGAAGGCGGCGATCTCGTGGTCGTGGGCTACATGCCGACGGTCCCCGACCCCGAAGCGGGCGACGACCCGTACCTGAGCGACCTCTACGCCGAGGAGTACGAGCGCCATTGCCGGCGCTACGAGACCGACCCGGACACGGTGCTGAGCCGGCTCTGGGGCGGCAACATCTCGATCCGCACGGCGCGCTGCCGGCAGGTGGGTCTCGACTTCCGCTACTTCGGCCACGAGGACCAAGAGCTCGGCGTCCGCTGCCATGAGGCGGGCCTCCTCGGCCGCTTCGACCGGCGCCTCCATGCCGAGCATCGCCACGGCCGGGACGCCGCGTCCTTCGTCTGGTACTCGAAGATGCAAGGAGCGAGCCGCTGGCAGCTCCATCGCGACCACGCCGGCGTTCTCGGGCCGTTCGAGCCCGGGTCCGTGCTCGACGGCATGCCCGGACCCCTCCGGGCCGCCGCGAGGCTGCTCGCCGCAGCTTCCCTGGGCGAAGAGGCCGCCACGGCGACGGCCAGGCTCGCCGCCCACGCCGGGCGCTGGCCGCGCGGCCAGGCGCTCGCCTTCCGCCTCGCCCGGAGG
>JBOGGB010000602.1:0-2962 GCA_050743605.1 Acidimicrobiales bacterium | reverse complement strand
CAGCCTCGATCGACATGTTGCAGATCGTCATGCGGCCCTCCATCGAGAGCGCCTCGACCGCCGGGCCGGCGTACTCGATCACGTGACCCTGACCGCCGGCAACGCCGATCTGGCCGATCGCGGCCAGAACCATGTCCTTCGCAGCCAACCCGAAGGGCAGCTCGCCGGTGAAGGTGATGCGCATCGTCCGGGGCAGAGCCTGCGGCAGCGTCTGTGTCGCCAGGACGTGCTCGACCTCCGACGTGCCGATCCCGAAGGCAAGCGCGCCGAAGGCGCCGTGCGTCGAGGTGTGGCTGTCACCGCACACGATCGTCATACCGGGCTGCGTCACGCCGAGCTCCGGGCCGATCACGTGCACGATCCCCTGGTTCTCGTGGCCCATCGGGAAGCACCGGATGCCGAATTCCGCGCAGTTCGCATCCAGCACCTCGAGCTGGCGCGCCGAGACGGGGTCGGTGACCACCGACCCGATGGTGGGGACGTTGTGGTCGGCCGTCGCCACGGTGAGATCGGGGCGCCGGACTCGTCGCCCGGAAAGGCGCAGCCCGTCGAACGCCTGCGGGGACGTCACCTCGTGGACGAGGTGCAAGTCGATGTAGAGCAGGTCGGGCTCGTCTGCGCCCGAACGCACGACGTGGGTGTCCCACACCTTGTCGAACAGCGTGCGGCGAGTGGCAGCCGAAGCCGCGCCGGTCACGCCCCGACCTTCACGATCTCGACCGCCAGGCTGCCGCTGGGAGCCTCGTACTCGACCCTGTCGCCAGCAACCTTGCCGAGGAGCGCCTGCCCGAGCGGCGCGCTCGGGGAGACCACCGGCATGTCGCCGTGCCGCTCCTCGATCGAACCGACGAAGAACTCTTGCGTGTCGTCGTCGCCTTCGTAGCGCAACGTGACGACGGTCCCGTGGGCGACGGTCCCGTCGTTCGACGCGCCGCTCTCGACGATCTCGGCGTGGGTCAGGAGCGCCTTCAACTGGCGGATCCGCGACTCCATCTTGCCCTGGCTGTCCTTGGCCGCGTGGTAGTCGCCGTTCTCGGAGAGGTCGCCGAGGGCGCGCGCCGACTCGATCGCCTTGGCGATCTCCACCCGCCCGCGCGTCGTCAGGTCCTCGAGCTCTGCTTGCAAGCGCTCGTAGGTCTCCGGGGTGAGACGCGCCGGCTCGGCACCGGAGACATCGGTCATGGCCGCAAGGCTACCGCCGCCTCCGCGGCCCCCCGATCAGGGCCTCGTGGTGACGTTGTCCCCGCGGGCCGGTGCGGTGCGAGACTCCCCGCCAGGGCTGGCACTGTCGGACGGGCACGAGCGCTGAAGGAACCCAGGAAGGGAACCGAGTGGAGGACGCGATGGGGAGGGGGCGTTGGACGCGCCGAGGCGCGGCGTGGCGACGCGCAGGTCTCGGGATGGAGGGCCTCGCGCTGGTCCTGCTCGCGGGACCGACGGCGGGACCGACCCCACGCCACGCTGGGCTGACGGCCCCCTCCGAGCCGGGCACGCAGAGGATCGAAGCCGCGACGGCGGCTTACCAGGCGGCGACGGCGGCGAACGGGTCGGCGACGGCGGTCGCCGAGCCGACCGGGCGGCCACCGGTCCTCCAAGCAGTGTGGAGCAAGAGGCTCACAGACGGCCCGCACGGGGAGGTGGCGCTCGGCTCGCCCTCGCTCGCCACACTGACAGGCGGACCCGCGGTCGTCTTCGGCGACCGCTCGGGCCACGTCTACGCGCTGGACCTCTCGACGGGTGACCCCGTGCCAGGTTGGCCGAAGAACGTCGGCGTGCCGGTGACATCGACGCCGTCGGTGCTGAAGCGGCCCGGCACAGCGTTCGACACCGTGATCTCAGGGAGCGGCAACGCTGCCGAGCCGTGCGCGGGCGGCTACGAGTGGCTCCTCCCGACAGGATCACAGGACCTCGTACGCGGCTCGAACCCGCCGACAGACAGGTCCTGCGGAGCGAGCGGGGTCTTCGCGGGGGTCACGATCGGCACAATCGGCGGCGTCCCCGGCGCGGTCGCGGGAACGCTCGGGCAGGAGACGTACGCCTTCGACGCCGACACCGGCGCGACGCTGCCGGGGTTCCCGTGGTTCCAGGCCGACACGAATTTCGCCACGCCCGCGCTCGCCGAAGTGGAGGACGACGGCGCGAACCAGATCATCGAAGGCGGCGCGCAGACGGCTGGCCTCGCGTACGGGAGGAAGTACCTCCAGGGTGGTCACATCCAGATACTGAACGCGACAGGGAGCCTCCTGTGCGTGGACACAACCGACGAGTCCGTGAACTCCTCGCCCGCCGTCGGGACGTTCCTCGCCGGCACAGCGATCGGGATAGTGGCGGGGACCGGCCCGACATTCCCGACCGCCACGCAGCACGACCAGGTCATCGCCGTCGACACCGGCTGCCACCAGATCTGGGCGAAGACGCTCGCGGGCACAACCGGCTACGAGAGCCCCGCGCTCGCCGATGTCCTGGACAACGGTCAGCTGCAGGTGCTCGTCACGACACGAACTGGCGGCGTGTACGCGCTCGACGGGGCGAACGGAGCGGTCCTCTGGCGCACCCAGCTCGCGCACGAGATCTACGGTTCGCCCGTCACTGTCGCGCTCGGCACAGGCCGCCAGGACGTCGTCGTCGGGACGATCAATGGCTTCGACGTCCTGACAGGCGAGACCGGCAGTGTGCTGGTCGCCACAGTGAACGAGAACATCGGCTTCCAGAACGCTCCGCTGGTCACCAAGGACGCGAACGGGACCATCGGCATCACGGTCGTCGGCTACCAGCCGAACAACAGCTGGGTCGACCACTACGAGATCGCCACATCCAACGCCGTCGACGTCGACGGTCCTGGTGCCTGGCCGCAGTTCCACCACGATCCGCAGCTGACCGGGAACGCCGACGCGCCGCTCGTGACGCCGTTCACTGCCTACTCGAGGATCGCAGGTACCACACCGGACGCCACCGCGGCAGC
>JBOGGB010000601.1:0-1649 GCA_050743605.1 Acidimicrobiales bacterium | reverse complement strand
GTCGGCGTGACCTCGTCCGACGCGGCCCTGACAAGACCTGGCGTCCTCCACGGCCAACCGCGGCTCACCTCGGACGGCAAGCCCGAAGTCGTCTTCGTGGGGAACGGGTTCTGTCCCTATTGTGCGGCCGAGCGATGGGCGCTCGTGGCGGCGCTCTCGCGCTTCGGGACCTTCGGTGACACGCTCTACGCGTCCCAGTCCGGCTCCAACGAGGTCTTCTCGAGCACCCCCACCTTCACCTTCGAGGGAACCCGTTACCGGTCGAAGTACCTGAGCGCCGTCCTCGTCGAGCAATACGGGGTCCAGAGAAACGGCGCAGGGACTGCCTACGCCGTCCTCGAGCCGCTCCCGGCGGAAGTCAAGACGCTGCTGGCGAGTTACGACCGACGGACACCAGGCGCACCGGGTGGGGTCGTCCCGTTCGTGGACGTGGCCAACCAGGCGATCGTGGCGGGAGGCCAGTTCTCGCCCTCGGTCCTCCAGCAGCTGAACGTGAACGAGATCGCCGCCGGTCTCGCGGACCCCCAGGACCCTGCGACCCAGGCGATCGTGGCGTCGGCGAACTACCTGTCGGCGGCGATCTGCCACGCAGACGGCGGGCTGCCGGCGGGGGTATGCACGAGCACGGGAGTGTCGGCCGCGGCAAGCGTGCTCGGCCTCGGCACCTGAGCCCTGGTCAGCCGGCGCGGCGGTCCAGCAGCTGCTTGCGCTCCGCCTCGTTCAGCCCGCCCCAGATCCCGTGCGGCTCGCGGATCCTGACGGCGTAGTCCAGGCACTCCTCGCGCACGATGCACCCGGAGCAGATGCCCTTCGCCCGAGCTTCGCGCTCGAGACGCTCGTCCTTCCTCTCGGCGTACGCCGGAGGGAAGAACGCGCTCGACTGGGGGCCTCGGCAGGCTGCTTTGACCTGCCATGCCTCTCCTGCTGCGCTCCGCATCGCCACGGCACTGCCCCCCTTCACATGCGTTGCCCACAGTACCGTCGCCCTGCGACGCCGGACAAGGGTGCGTGACCAGGAACTTTCCTCCCCCCGTCGCCTGGTGTGCCGCCCTGCGGAACTACGCTCCCCCGGGATGGACGTCGCTGCCTGGTGCGGCCAGAGCCGGGTCTGGGTGGTCGCGGGCAAAGGAGGCGTCGGGAAGACGACGGTCACGGCGGCACTCGCAGCGACCGCCGCCGCCGCCGGGCTGTCGGTGCTCGTCGTGGAGCTGGAGGGCAGGAAGGGCCTCGGCACCGCATTCGGGCACGAGGGCCCGATCGGCTTCGAGCCTGTGGCGCTCCGCGGCGACGGGCCAGGGAGGGCCGACGAACCCGGGGGGCCGGCCGGAACCGAGACGCACGCCGGACCTGCCCCGGGGGCGATCTGGGCCAGGCGGCTCACCCCCGACGACGCCCTCTTGGAGTACCTCGCCGCGCACGGCCTTCAGCGGGTCTCGAGACGGCTCGTCTCCTCCGGCGTGATCGACGTCGTGGCGACGGCCATCCCCGGCATCCGCGACGTCCTCGTCCTCGGAAAGGTGAAGCAGCTCGAGCGGGCGGGCACCGCCGACATGGTGGTCCTCGACGCTCCGGCCACCGGCCACGCGATGACCTTCCTCACCTCGGCGAGCGGGCTGCTCGACGCGGCGCGCAGCGGCCCGGTCCGCTCC
>JBOGGB010000600.1:0-7946 GCA_050743605.1 Acidimicrobiales bacterium | reverse complement strand
GGTGTGCAGCTCGCGATCGACGACTTCGGGACCGGCTTCAGCTCGATGAGCCAGCTGAAATCACTTCCGGTAGACGTCCTGAAGATCGACCGCGAGTTCGTCGACGGGGTCGCAGGCGATCCCACGGACCAGGCGATCGTGGAGACGATCGTGCGCCTCGCACGCGCCTTCAAGCTCGACGTGGTCGGGGAAGGCATCGAGACCGCCGAGGATCTCTCGACCCTGGTGCGCCTGGGCTGCCGGCGCGGGCAGGGGTTCCTGCTCTCCCACCCTCTGCCACCCGAGGAACTGAGCCCCATCTTCCTCCGCGGGGGCATCGACCTCGACTCCCTCGCGATCCCAGGCCGCGTCTCGACGAACGGCGTGGCGGCTTCCGCGCACTGATAAGGACTGAGCCGGCCACGCTCCTAGAAGAGTCGGCTCGCGAGCGCCCGACGGTACTGAGCGGTACGAGGGTCGTCGGTGCCCAGCGTCTCGAGCAGGTCGAGGAACTCTTGGCGCGCACCCTCGTCGTCGCGCACCCGGTCGAGCAGCCCTTCGAGCGTCCGGGAGATGTCCAGTGGATCCGAGACGCCACGAGACGAGAGCCGAGCCTTCGCGCCCAAGGCGCGCACGTCCGGCGTCTCGGGGACCCGTGCGAGCAACGTGAGCGCCTCTTCCGGCTCACCACGGTCCAAGAGGATTTTCGCGAGCCCAACCACCGCGTGGGGATGATCGCGCTCGATGTCGAGCGCCTGCCGGAGTGACGCCTCGTCACCGGCGGCCACGAGCTTGTCCACCTCGGTCGGTGGTGCCGGCAAGAGCCGCGCGACGAACTCCTCCACCTGTGCCTTCGGAACCGCTCCGACGAAGGCGTCGACCACCTGCCCATCGCGTAGCGCGAACACCGCCGGGATCGACTGGACGCTGAACGTGGCGGCGATCTGAGGGTTCCCGTCGACATCCACCTTGGCGAGCTCGACCGCACCGCGGGTCTCCTCGATCGCCTGCTCGAGCATCGGACCGAGCGTGCGGCACGGCCCGCACCACGGCGCCCAGAGGTCGACGACGACCGGGACCGCCATGGAACGCTCGAGGACCTCGGTCTGGAACGTGGCGTCGGTGACGTCTCGCATCGTCACCGACGATACCGGTTCGGATCTCGCCAACGGACGGAGGCGACGAGGCCATTAGGGTCGGACGGAATGCGGCCATTGGGCAAGGAACCGCCGACCGTCGACCGGCGGGCTCCGGCGGGTATCGAGGTCGGGGGCGTCACCGGATGGTTCGCCAGACATGTCCCCCAGGTGGAGCCGCCTTTGCAATTCACCCTCGTCGCGGGTGGGCGGTCCAACCTCACCTACCGTGTCGAGGGGGCTGGGGGTCCTCCGGTTGCGATGCGCCGCCCCCCTGTGAGCCACCTTCTTCCGACTGCGCACGACGTCGCACGCGAGCACCGGATCCTCACCGCCCTCGTGCCGACCGCGGTGCCGGTTCCGGTGCCGATCGCCCTCTGCGAGGACTCCCGCGTGACCGGTGCACCGTTCTACGTGATGTCCTTCGTCGAAGGGATAGTCCTCCGTGACGCGCAGAGCGGCGCCCAGCTCCTGGCCGACGAAGCGGGACGGCGGGCAGCTGCGCTCGACCTGGTCGACACCCTCTCGACGCTGCACGCACTCGACCCAGAGGACATCGGTCTCGGCGACCTGGGGAGACGCCAGGGGTACGTGGATCGTCAGATTCGGCGATGGAGCCGCCAATTCGCCGAGTCCGCGACCGCAGGCGTCGTGGCTCCTGGGCTCGTCGAACGTGTTGGCGACGCGCTCGCGCGACGGATCCCACCGGAGCGCCGGACGGGAGTCGTCCACGGAGACTTCCGCATCGACAACGCGGTCCTCGGGCCCAACGGCTGCGTCGCCGCCGTGCTCGACTGGGAGCTCTGCACCCTCGGGGACCCGATGGCGGACCTCGGCACGTTCCTCGACTACTGGGGCCTCCCCCCAGACGGAGAAGCCCTGCTCGGCCGGGTACCCGCGAGCGCGCTCCCCGGTTTCCCCACCGCCGAGGAGCTGTGCGCCCGGTACGCAGCCACGTCGGGAGCGGACGTGTCGGAGGTGGGGTACTTCATGGCGTTCGGATACTGGCGACTCGCCTGCATCCTGCAGGGTGTCTATTCGCGCTACGTCGGTGGGGCGCCCGCCGGTGACCCCGACGGGGTCGAGCAGGTGCCCGCCACCGTGGCTCGGCTGGCCGCGCTCGCGGCAACTACCCTCGGTAGGCCGTGAACGAGCTCTTCGAGGTGCACACGTCTCCGGTCCTGAGCGCGCCGGTCCTCATCGTGGCGATGGAAGGATGGGTCGACGCAGGTCTCGGCGCGGCCAACGCGGTCGCGTCGCTCACGGAGCGCCCGATGACCTCGGACCTCGTGACCTTCGACAGCGATCATTTCCTCGATCTGCGCGCCCGCCGCCCGACGGTCCGCATCGTCGACGGGGTCACGACGGAGCTCGAATGGCCGCGGACCCAGCTCCGCCACGGGCACGACCAGGCGGGAGCCGACATGCTGTTCCTCGTCGGGCCCGAGCCGGACTATCACTGGCGCCAATTCGTCGAGGCGGTGGTCCAGCTCGCGCTTCGTCACGATGTCCGCCTCGTCGTCGGTCTCGGGGCGTTCCCCGCGGCGGCGCCCCACACCCGTCCGGTCCGGCTGGCGGCGACTGCACCTCCCAGCTCCGCGGATCTCCTTGCTCGGATCGGCGTCGTCCAGGGTGAGCTCGAAGTGCCCGCCGGGGTGCTCTCCGCGCTGGAGGTTGCACTCGGCGAAGCCGAGATCCCGACCGTCAGCCTGTGGGCACGGGTCCCCCACTACGTCTCGGCCATGCCCTTCCCAGTGGCCAGCGCTGCGCTCGTGGAAGGGCTGGCGGCAGCGTCGGGTCTGCAACTCGACGCGTCACCGCTCCGCGCGGCCGGCGACCGTGCACGCAGCCAAGTGGACGAGCTGATCGCGGGCAATCCCGAGCATGTCGCGATGGTGGCCAAGCTCGAAGAGGTGATCGACTCCTCAGAGGGCAACGCGCTCGGCCTGGAGGAGGTCCCTTCCGCCGAGGAGCTCGCCGCCGAGCTCGAGCGCTTTCTCCGTGGCGAAGACCGCTGAAGGCGCGAGAGCCGCCCCGACACGGAGACCCGAGAAACGGCGCGAAAGGAGCCAGGGTGAAGATCGACGGTGCCATCGGGTTCGACCCCTCGGGAATCGCCGCCGCAGCGAGACACCTCGAAGAGTCCGGCTTCGACGGTGCGTGGGCTGCCGAGACCGGGCGCGACCCCTTCCTCCCGCTCGCCGTCGCGGCGGAAGCTACCGAGCACCTGGAGCTGGGCACGGGCATCGCGGTCGCCTTCGCGCGGAACCCTATGACCCTTGCCATGGCTGCGAATGACCTGGCCCAGCTCTCGAAGGGCCGCTTCCTCCTCGGGCTCGGGTCGCAGATCAAGCCGCACATCACGAAGCGGTACTCGATGCCGTGGTCGCATCCCGCGCCGCGGATGCGCGAGCTCGTCCTGGCGATCCGTGCGATCTGGAGGGCCTGGGAGACCGGGGAGCAGCTCGACTTCCGCGGCGAGTTCTACACCCACACGCTCATGACGCCGTTCTTCGACCCAGGCCCCAATCCGTATGGCAATCCGAAGGTCGTACTCGCCGCGGTCGGTACGCGTATGGCGGAGGCAGCCGGGGAAGTGGGCGACGGACTGCTCGTCCATCCGTTCACCACCGCCCGTTATCTGCGTGAGGTGAGCCTGCCAGCCCTGGAACGGGGCGCTGCGAGGGCCGGGAGAGCGCGGCATGACCTGACGGTGGCGCTGCCGGCGTTCGTCGTCACCGGGTCGACCGCTGAGCAGATGGCGGCGAGCACCAAGGCCGCGAAGGCACAGATCGCTTTCTACGGATCGACGCCCGCCTATCTCCCGGTCCTCGAGCTGCACGGCTGGAGCCACCTCCAGGGTGAGCTGCATACGCTGTCCAAACAGGGCCAATGGGAGGCGATGGCCGAGCTCGTCGACGACGAGGTCCTAGAGGCGTTCGCGGTTGTCGCAGCCCCCGACCGCGTCGCCGAGGCGGTGCACGAGCGATGGGGGGGCCTCGTCGATCGCCTCAGCTTCTACGGTCTCCACTGGACGCTGCCCGAAGACGAGTCGAGGGCGATCCTGGACGCGCTCCACGATCTTCCGGACGGCTCGGAGCGACAAGGTCGGACTGGATGAGGTCTCTGCGCAGGTGCTGCAGAACTGCCACCAGCGGGACGCTTCGCCGGCGATTCCGCTCTGCTCAATCAGGAGCCCAGGCGAACGTGAAGGTAAGCCAGTCCTCGCACCGTCATGTCGCCACGCCATGCCGGGGCCTCATCGAGTCCTACCACCTCGGAGCACCTCTGCAGCAGGCGGGTCAGTAGGATCTCACCTTCCATCCGAGCCAAGGGTGCGCCGAGACAATGGTGGGCGCCCCAGCCGAAACTCAGCGGCTGATTGTCCTCCCGGGTGAGGTCCAGGGTCTCAGGGTCAGCGAAGCGGTCGGGGTCGCGGTTGGCCGCGCCCTGCAGCGCGAGCACAGAGTCACCGGGCTCGAGTTGGATGCCGAGCACTTCGACCGGGACCATGGCGATCCGCGGGTTGACCTGCACTGGGCTGTCCCAACGGAGCAGCTCTTCGATCGCCATGGGTCCGATGCCGGGGTGCTGGCGCCAGCGGAACTGCTGGTCGGGATGTTCGATCAGCGCGAGCGTCCCGCTCCCGATCAGGCTCGCCGTCGTCTCGTAACCTGCAGCGAAGAGCAGCCAGGCCGTCGCCGCGATCTCCTCGCTGGTCAGCTGGTCATCGGCCTCCCGTGCAGCCACCAGTGCCGAGAGCAGGTCGTCCGCCGGACGTCGTTCTCTCTCCTCGAACAGCTCGGTGAAGTAGGAGTTCAATGCGGTGACCGCATCTGCGGCGGCACGCAGCTCGTCGGGCGTTGCGACAGGCTCGATCCCGCCCTTCGCTGCTCGCACGAGTGGTTGGAGCGCTGAGCGATCGCTCTCGGGCACGCCCACCAGCTCGCCGATGACCCGGATGGGAAGCGGGAGAGCGACCTCGCCCATGAGCTCGACCTCCTTGCGCTCGAGCGCCTCGTCGAGGAGCTCGTCGACCATCTGCTCGACAGTCGACCGGAGGGCGCGCACGCGGTTCGCGGTGAAGGCCCGGCTGACCAGACGCCGCAGACGGGAATGGAGGGGGGGGTCGGTAAAGAGCATGGCCGGACCGGCTGCTTCGTAATAGCGGGATCGCAACTCGGGCTCGGAATCGAGATCGCCGTACGGGACGTAGCCAGTCGACTCGCCGCGCAATGCGACGCCCCGGCCAAAGCGAGGATCACCGAGCACCGCAAGGCAGTCTTCGTAGCGGCTGAGGACGACCGAACCCATGGAGGAACGGAGAACCGGAGCTCGCTCGCGCAACTGCTGGTAACACGGATAGGGGTTCGCCCGCCCGGCAGGGTCCAGGAAGATCTGCATCAGCAATGCATCGGCGGCAGGGTCCTCGTCCGCGTCAACCACCCGGATCGTCATCGTGCGTACACTCCATTCACAGGTAGGGCGAGTATGCCACGTGCTCGCAAGGAGGGGAGTCTTTCGGAAAAGCGGCGCGAGAAGCGGAGGCGCCTCCTTCAGGTCGTCGCTGACTCGCCGTCGGTCACGACGTTCACGAGCTTCGGGGCGCGAACGATCACACGCGCAGGGGCCGAGCCGCCCAGCACCTCGGCCACACGGGCGGACGCGAGCGCTGCCGCGCGGGCTTCGTCTTCGCCCATGCTGGCAGGGACCTGGAGCCGATCGCGCAGCTTTCCGTTGACCTGCACGACCATCGTGACGGTCTCCTCGGCGACGAGGGCAGAGTCGAAGCGAGGCCACGGACGCGCATGGAGGCGGTCGGGGTGCCGCCGTTCCCACAGCTCCGCGGACACGTGCGGCGTCATCGGCGCGAGCAGGTGCAGCAGCACGTCCAACGCGTCCTCCAACACCTCTGAATGGGGGTCCTCCCGGGCATAGCGCTGGAGCAAGTTGACGAGCTCCATGCAGTGCGCGACCGCCGTGTTGTAGGACCAACGCTCGATGTCAGCAGTGACCTGCTGGATCGCTCGGTGCGTCGATCGACGTACCTCGACGTCGGTATCGCTGAGCCGTCCCGTCCGATTACCGGCTCCGGTCCCGCCCTCCACGAGGCGCCACAGTCGGTCGAGAAAACGCCCACAGCCTTCGATCACCTCGTCGGTCTGCTCAGTCCAGTCGAAGTCGTCCGTGGGCGGGCCGACGAAGAGATGGAAGAGTCGCAGCGCGTCTGCCCCGACGTTCTCGTAGTAGCGCGCAGGGGCGATGAGATTGCCCTTCGACTTCGACATCTTGGTGCCTTCCATCCTGATCATCCCCTGGGTGAACAAGCGGCGAAACGGCTCACGCGCCAGGTCCCGTGGCGCAAGACCCACGTCGATAAGTGCGCGCGTGAAGAACCGTGCGTACATGAGGTGCAGGATGGCATGCTCGATTCCGCCGATGTACTGGTCGACCGGCATCCAGTGGACCACGGCTGCCGGACTGAAGGGGGCCTCTCCATCGAAGGGGTCGCAAAACCTGAGGAAGTACCAGCTCGAGTCGACGAACGTGTCCATCGTGTCCGTCTCACGCAGTGCAGGTTCTCCGCCGATCGGGCAGGTGGTGTGCTTGAACGCCTCGTGCAGTGCGAGGGGCGACTGCCCGGTCGGGAGGAACTCGACGTCGTCGGGTGCGAGCACCGGCAGTTGGTCCTCGGGGACAGGGACGGCTCCATGCACCGAGCAGTAGACGACCGGGATCGGACAGCCCCAGAACCTCTGGCGCGAGACCAGCCAGTCGCGCAGACGGTAATTCACCTTTCGACGACCACGGCCTTCGCGTTCGAGGTGTTTAATCGCCACCTCTTTTGCCTCGGCGACGCCGCGCCCGTCGAGGAATCCGCTGTTCATCTTGACGCCGTCGCCCGAGTACGCCTCGCCACCATGCGCCTCCCAGGCCTCCGGAGGATCCACGGTGCGCACGATGGGGAGGCCGTGGAGCTTCGCGAAGTCCCAGTCACGCTGGTCTTCCGCCGGGACGGCCATGATCGCCCCGGTGCCATAGCCCATGAGGACATAGTCCGCGACGTAGAGAGGGACCGCTTCTCCATTGAACGGGTTGACCACCCAGCTCCCGGTGAACGCCCCACGCTTCTCGAGCGCGGCTCCGCCAGCCGTCGAAGTGCGCTCGATCTCGGTCTCCGACGCGGCGCGCTCGCGCAGCTCGGCGACTCGCTCGGAGTGCTCCTCCGCGGTCGCTTCTTCGACGAGCGGGTGCTCGGGTGCCATCACGGCATAGGTCATGCCGAAGATGGTGTCGGGCCGGGTGGTGAAGACCGTAAGCGTCAGGTCCGGCCGACCTACCACCTCGAGGTCGATCTCCGCGCCCTCGGAACGACCGATCCAGTTGCGCTGCATCATCTTCACGCGCTCGGGCCAGTCGAGGTCACCGAGCGCCGTGAG
Organism: Acidimicrobiales bacterium; assembly: GCA_050743605.1. Classification (GTDB taxonomy): domain Bacteria; phylum Actinomycetota; class Acidimicrobiia; order Acidimicrobiales; family RAAP-2; genus JAJYVT01. The sequence continues at coordinate 391 of JBOGGB010000600.1, read as the reverse complement.
GAGCTCGTCGGCATACGCGGTGACCTTGAAGAACCACTGCTCCAGGTCCCGGGCTTCCACGATGTCGCCCGACCGCTCGCAGCGACCGTCGGGCAGTACCTGCTCGTTCGCGAGGACCGTCTGGCATCCCGGGCACCAGTTCACCGGAGCGTTGGCGCGGTACGCCAGGCCGGCCTGCAGCAGTCGGAGGAAGGCGAGCTGGGTCCAGTGGATGTAGCTGGCGTCGTGGCTCTTGACTTCGCGGCGCCAGTCGTAGACGGCACCGAGCTTGACGAGCGACTCCTTCAGCTCCGCGATGCGCGCGTCGGTGAAGACCCGAGGATGGGTGCCAGTCCGTATCGCGGCGTTCTCCGCAGGCAACCCGAAGGAGTCGAAGCCGAGCGGCGAGAGC
>JBOGGB010000599.1:0-6344 GCA_050743605.1 Acidimicrobiales bacterium | reverse complement strand
GGCTCGGCCGCCTCGGCGGCGATCCGCTCCAGCGCCTCGGCCAGGGCCTCCAAGGTCTGCAGGCTCTCGGTCTCGGTGGGCTAGATCATGAGCGCCTCCTCGACGATGAGCGGGAAGTACACCGTCGGGGCGTGGAAGCCCTCCTCGAGCAGGCGCTTGGCCACGTCGAGGGCCCGCAGGCCCCGGGTGCGCTTCAGGGTGGTGGTCGAGGCCACGAACTCGTGCATGCAGGGCCGGTCGAAGGGGATGTCGTAGGCGCCGTGCAGGCGCTTTCGCAGCCAGTTGGCGTTGAGGACCGCGGCGTCGGAGACGGTGCGCAAGCCGTCGCCCCCGTTGGCCAGGATGTACGACCAGGCCCGGGCCAGGGCCAGGGCGTTGCCGTGCCAGGAGTGGACCCGCCCGATCGAGCGCGGAGGCGTCGCCCAGCAATAGCGGTCGGACCCGGGCGACCCGCCCGGGCCTGCGCGGACAGGCCGCGGGCCGGGAAGGAAGTCCACGAGCGCTCGGCACACGGCGACCGGCCCCGCACCGGGACCCCCGCCGCCGTGGGGCGTGGCGAAGGTCTTGTGCAGGTTCAGGTGGACGATGTCGAAACCCATGTCGCCGGGCCGGACGACCCCCAGGATCGCGTTCAGGTTCGCGCCGTCGTAGTAGAGGAGCCCCCCCACGTCGTGGACCGCGGCGGCGATCTCTTCGATGCCCTCCTCGAACAGGCCGAGGGTATTGGGGTTCGTGAGCATCATGCCGGCGACGTCGCGGTCGAGGACGCGGCGCAGCTCGGCCATGCCGACGCAGCCCCGTTCGTCGCTCGGCACCGTCACGACCTCGTAGCCCCCCAGGGTGACCGAGGCAGGGTTCGTCCCGTGCGCCGTGTCCGGGATGATCACGCGCCGGCGCTGCTCGCCGTGCGCGTCGTGGTATGCGCGCATGAGCAGCAGTCCGGTGAGCTCCCCGGCCGCGCCGGCCGCCGGCTGGAAGGTCGCCGCGGCCATCCCGGTCACCTCGCAGAGCGCCTCTTCGAGCTCGACCAGGAGCCCGAGCCATCCCTGGGCCAAGTGTTCGGGAGCCCCGGGATGCACGCCCGACAGCCCCTCGAGCGACGCGGCGGCGTCGCAGACCTTCGGGTTGTACTTCATGGTGCACGATCCGAGCGGGTACGCGCCGAGGTCCACGGAGAACTGGCGGTGGGAGAGCCTCGTGAAATGCCCGACCAGATCGCGCTCGGAGACTTCGGCAAGCTGCACCGGAGACCTCCGGCGGTGCGGCTCGGGCACGAGCTCTTCGAGGTTCCACGCCGGCACGCCGCTCGTCCGCAGCTGCCAGCTGTGCCGACCGGGTCGGGACAGTTCGAAGATCGTGGGCTCCTCGGCACGGCCCATCAGCGGGGCGCTCTGTGCCCGGCCCCCCGGCGCAGGACCCGTGCTCGTCGGCGGAGCATCCGTGCGCTGTCCTTCGGGCGTCACCGGCGCACCGCCCTGCCCAGCGCGACGAGGAAGCCGTCGATCTCGGCCGCAGTCCGGCGTTCGGTGACCGCGACGAGGAGCCCGTGCGCCGCCGCCTCGGCGTCGACCGAACCGTCGCCGTCCTCGCCGGCGAGGTCCGCCAGCGCGACGCCGGCGAGGAACCCCTCTGCCGCCATGCGGTCGACAACCGTACGCGCGGGCACGGCGGTACGCAGCGCCAGCTCGCGGACCACCGGCGTGTCGCCGGTGAGCGGCGACACGCCGGAGATCCGGAGGGCACCCTCCCGGAGGTACCGGGTTCCTCGTGCGCAGCGCAGCGCGACCTCCTCGAGACCCTCGGTCCCGAGCCAGCCGAGCTGGACCGCGGCCGTCACCGCCATGAGCGTCTGGTTCGTGCACACGTTGGAGGTGGCTCGCTCCCGCCGGATGTCCTGCTCCCGCGTGCGCAGCGTGGTCACGTAGGCCCGACGGCCTTCGATGTCGACGGTCTCGCCCACGAGCCGCCCCGGCAGCCGGCGAACCTGGGCATTCGAGCAGCAGAACAGCCCGAGGTACGGACCTCCGAAGGACAGCGGCATCCCGAACGCCTGGCCCTCGCCGATCACCACGTCGGCGCCCCACTCCCCCGCCGGGCGCAAGATGCCCGCGGCAACCGGGTCTGCGGCGACCACCATCGTCGCCCCGTGCGCGTCCGCCAGGCGGCGGACGGCCGAGAGGTCTTCGAGACAGCCGAGGTAGTTCGGGTACGCGACGACCAACACCCCGGGGGCTTCGTCATCGCCTGCCGCCCCGCTGGAGCGCGAGCGCGCCGGCGAGGCGGAGCCCGCGGGCCAGGCGGTGACCCCGCCCACGAGCGGGACCTCGACGATCCGGTGGCCCGAGCCGCGCGAGAACGTGGCGACGCAGGCTCGCCAGTGCGGATGCACGCCGGCGGAGACCCACACGGTCTGGCGCCCGGCCGCCGCGACGCCGAGGTTGACCGCCTCCACGAGGGCGCTCGCGCCGTCGTAGAGCGAGGCGTTCGCGATCGGCAGCCCGGCAAGCCTCGCGACCATGGTCTGGTACTCGAAGACCGCCTGCAGGACGCCCTGGGCGACCTCCGGCTGGTAGGGCGTGTACGCGGTGACGAACTCCGAGCGTCCCGCCAGCGCGCGCACCACGGCGGGAACCTCGTGGTCGTAGGCGCCCGCCCCCGCGAAGCACACCAGGTCCGCGGCGCCGTTGGCTCGGGCGAGCGCGTCCATGTGCGCGAGCACGTCGGGCTCCGGCTCGCCGTCGCCGAGGTCGAGCCCGCCGGCGAGGCGCAGCGCTGCGGGCACCGCGGCGAAGAGCTCGTCGAGGTCGGAGAGCCCGAGGAACGCGAGCATCGCGGCGACCTCGTCGTCGGTGTGCGGAAGGTAGTCGGGCATCCGTCAGGCACTCGGCATCTCGCGCGCCGCCGGCGGCGGCGGCGGCGGCGGCCAGAAGCGGGTCCGGCCGACGGTGACCGGAATGGCGCGATCCCCGACCACGACGTCTGCACGGTCGCCGGAGCGGACCTTGGCGGAGGTGTCCACGAAGGCGAGCGCGATCCCGCGCTCGAGCATCGGCGAGTAGCTCCCGCTGGTCACGCGGCCAACGGCTTCGCCGTCACCCGTCACGACCGCCGCGCCCCCTCGCAGCGGTCGTCGGCCGTCCGCAACGAGCCCGCGCAGCGTACGGCGCGGCCCCGAGGCGACCTCCCGCTCGAGGGCCGCCCGACCCCTGAAGTCGCCCTTGCCCCAGGCGACCACCCACCCCAGGCCGGCCTGCAGTGGCGTGATCCCCTTCCCGAGCTCGTGGCCGTGGAGCGGCAGTCCGGCCTCGAGGCGCAGCGTGTCCCGGGCGCCAAGCCCCGCCGGCACGACACCGGCGTCGAGCACGGCGCCGAAGAACGCCGGCGCCAGCTCCGCAGGCACTGCGCATTCGACGCCGTCCTCCCCCGTGTAGCCGGTCCCCGCGGCGGTGCAGGCGGCACCTCTCCACTCGAAGCTCGTCACGCAGAACCGCTCGGGCGCCGCCGCGGCGGGCACGACCCGCGCGAGGAGCTCGCGCGCCCGTGGTCCCTGCACGGCGAGGAGCGCGCGGGTCGCCGTCGTGTCGGTCCCCCCGATCGCCTCGACCACCCCGGCGGTGTTGGAGGCGTTGGGCATTACGTCGAAGACCTCGTCGGCCAACCACCACACGATGACATCGTCTACGACCGACCCGTCGTCGTCGAGAAGGTGGCTGTACTGCGCGTGCCCCGGTGCGATCTTCGAAAGGTCGTTGGTGAGCGCGCGCTGCAGCAGCTCGAAGCTGCCCGGTCGCGTCACACGCACCGTCCCGAGATGGCTCACGTCGAACGCTGCCGCGGCAGTCCGGCACGCCCGGTGCTCGGCCAGCGTCCCCGACGGGTACGCCAGCGGCATCTCCCACCCGCCGAACTCGACGAGCTTGGCGCCCAGCCTCACGTGGGCGTCGTGCAGTGGCGTGCGGCGCAGCCCAGCGGGAGCCGGACTCATCCCGAGCAGCCTACGTCGGGGCGTGTCCCGCCTCGGAGCACGCCGGCTACGCGGCGCCGACCGCCGAGGCGTCGAGCCCGTGGCGAGTGAGCAGCTCGACGAAGTCCCGTTGGTAGAGGACCACCACCTTTACCTCCGGGTACAGATCGCGCGTCCGGCGCACCTTGGCGTTCTTGCGGGTCACCAGTCGCTGGTCCGCGGTCGTGAGCTCGACGAAGCACCCCAGGTCAGGGAGCCAGAAGTCCGGACGGAAGCCCCCGATCGGCGAACCCTGCTCGTCCCAGCGCAGGGTGAACTCGACCGGCTCGTACTCCCAGCGGATCCCGTGCAGGTCCAGGAGCGCCGCGAAGAGCCGTTCCGACGGATGCGCGAAGCGAACCCTGGCCGCCGGAGCCGCAGAGGGGTGACGCAAGCGGCGGGCGTCCGCGTGCCCGGCGAGCGACGCGACCCCCGGGTCCGTGCGTTCAGCCTCTCTCACCATTCAGGGGCCACGCTGCGCTCAACTCTCGGCGTACTGCCCCGCGGCGAGCCGGACGGCAGGCGTCGCAGCCGGCCCGGTCCCCCATCCGAGCGGGAGGCTCGGCTCTCGTGACCCACCCAGCTCGACGATCGCCGCGTCGAGCTCGTCGACGACGCCCGAGAGCGCCACGATGTTGAACACGCCCTGCCCGCCGGCGAGCAGGTCCACCACCTCGCCGTTGGTCTGCGCGAGCACCGAGCGCCCCTCGGAGAGGACGAGCTTGGCGGACGCGAGGTCCGCGCCGAGGTTCTGGCGGAGGCAGTCCACCGCGCGCCGGGCGGACTGGAGCGAGATCCCGGAGTCGAGAAGCTGCTTGATGACCTTCAGCTCAAGGAGGTCCCGGTAGGAGTAGAGCCGTTTCGTGCCACTGCCGCGGGCGTCGGCGACCGAGGGGCGGAGGAGCCCCGTGCGGGCCCAGTAGTCGAGCTGGCGGTAGGTGATGCCGATGACCTTGCAGACCTGGGGCCCCCGGTAGCCGGTCTCGACCGCCGGCTCCCCCCTGCGCGCTGTGTGCGTCCCGGCCATCAGCCCTCCCTGCGATCGTCCGACACCACCGATGCTAGCCGGAGAAGTCACACGAGGGTAGTTACGCGGAGGTGATCTCGGGCGCCGAGTTCGCCGACCCCGGACGCGGCCGCCGCCGGACCATGGCACAAGCCACAGCCCGGCGGCGGCACGGTAGTTCCGGAGGCGGACTGGCACCCCCACGCCGGCACCTCTCCCGAAGCTCGAGCTCTCCGGAGGGTGCGAGGCGCGGCTCGCCAGTCTCAGCCCTCGGTCAAGGCGCTCAGTGTGCCACCGTCGCCGCTGACCCCAGCTTGCGCGCCCCTGCCAGGCCACCCTGGTTCAGTGGTCCGAGCGGGATGACGACTCGTCCCCAGGTCCCATTGGTGACCTCGGCGAAGCTCACGTACCACGCGATGACGCCACAGACCGTGGTGATGTACCCGCCGGCCTCGTAGATCATCCCGTAGGTACCGGCGTCGCCGCCGAGCTCACCTGCGGCCAGGATGGCATAGGCGAGCCAAAGGGTGAGGAAGACGAGCCATACCGCGACGTTCGTCTTGAAGGAGGCGATCCACATGTAGAACGTGAAGATGCCCCACATCACGAGGAAGAAGCCGAGTGCCTCGTGCGCGGCGCCCGCTGAGAGGCCCGGGAGCCACCACCGGACGAGCACGTAGAAGGCGATCCAGAACGCTCCGTACGAGCTGAACGCGGTCGCACCGAAGATGTTCTTGTTCTTGAACTCCCACATTCCCGCAAGAAGCTGTGCCAACCCTCCGTAGAGCAACGCCAGAGGGAGCACGGCGTCGAAGCCACTCCCGCCGATGGCCCCCGAGCTCACCAGGCCGAGATAGGTGGTCGTCAATGCGAAGCCGCCGATCCCCAGGGGTACAGGGTTGGCAACTCCCGAGTTGACGACCTCGATCTTCTGTGGCTGGTCGCTCCGTCCGGAAACAGACATCTGGTCTGACATATACATTTCTCCCTTGGTTCACGAGTGACTCTTTGATTCACGAGTGACCCTTGGCGCAGGCGTACTGCGCTCTGCGCACGGGCTGAGATGAAGGGCTCTGTCGGGGTGCTCCCTCCTCTCTCTCTCTCTCGTCCAGCTTCTCCTGCAAAGCTGGTCCACTCTCGGTGGTGCCCCGGTCAAATCGCTCCTCACCTGGGACATCAGTCAGCCGGAGTATCGCGCAACCGCCAGATAATTTCTCGGATGGTTGCGCCGCTGCAGGTACACGCGGCCCGGGCTCGGCTCGGAGCACGACTCCGAGGCGCCCGAGGGCGGCGGTCGCCCGTCACACGGGTATGCGGATGGGACAGGGGATGGAC
>JBOGGB010000598.1:0-3922 GCA_050743605.1 Acidimicrobiales bacterium | reverse complement strand
GTAGGCCGTCGGTGATGAACGAGAGGTCTACTTCGCCGACGCCGCGGCGCGCCGATGCGGCTTCCACTGCGGCGACCTGATCGTCGAACAGCTGTCGCGTGTCGTAGAGAAGTCGTCCGATCAGGGTGGACTTCCCGTCGTCTACAGAACCGATGGCCGCGAACCGCAGGAGGTCCATGCCGTCGCCGGCACCGTTGCCCTCACCGGACTCGCCGGCCTCACCGGCCATGCTGGCCATGCTGGCCGCCTCCTCGTTGGGCGGCGACACCTCAGAAGTACCCTTCGCGCTTACGGTCTTCCATCGCGGTCTCAGAGAACTTGTCGTCAGCTCTCGTCGCCCCCCGCTCGGAGACCCGGCTGGAGGAGATCTCGTCGATGATCTGAGCAGTGGTCCGAGCGGTCGACGCCACCGCTCCGGTACAGGTCGCGTCGCCGACGGTCCGGAACCGCACCGACTCCTCGCGAACTACTTCGTCTGGTGCGGGAGTCACCCAGTCGCAGACGGCCAGGAGCATCCCTTCGCGCTCGACGATCGGCCGGCGGTGAGCGTAGTAGATGTCGGGCAGCTCGACGCTCTCTCGTGCGATGTACTGCCAGATGTCCAGCTCGGTCCAGTCCGAGAGCGGGAACGCCCGCACGTGCTCTCCGGGTTGCACTCGACCGTGGTAGAGGTGCCACAGCTCAGGGCGCTGCCGCTTCGGGTCCCATTGTCCGAAGGTGTCCCGGAAGGAGAGAACCCGCTCCTTCGCGCGTGCCTTGTCCTCGTCGCGCCTGGCACCTCCGAAGCACGCGTCGAAGGAGTGCTCCGCGATGGCGTCGAGAAGCGTGGTCGTCTGGAGGCGGTTCCGCATGGCGCTCGGGCCAGGGTCGGGGACGCGGCCCCGATCGATCGACTCCTGGACGCTCGCTACGATGAGTCGCTCGCCCAGCCGGCTCACCAGCTCGTCACGGAATTTGACGACCTCCGGGAAGTTGTGCCCAGTATCCACGTGCATGAGCGGGAAGGGAAGCCCGCCGGGGCGGAAGGCCTTCACGGCGAGGTGCAGCAGCACCGCCGAGTCCTTGCCGCCGCTGAAGAGGAGGACCGGGCGCTCCGACTCGGCCGCAACCTCACGCAGGACGAAGATGGCATGCGACTCGAGCAGCGCGAGGTGGTCGACTCGGTGCGTCCTCGCTTCCATCACTCCCTCTTCCAGTCCGTGTCTCGGTGCTGCACCAGGCGGCCGGCGTGGAGCGTCGACCACGAGCTCGAGCTCGAGAGTCCCGTTCGGTTCGCCACACCAGCCGTGTAGCTTGGGTAATCCGACCCCGACGGTCAAGAATAGTCAGGCCTGGTCGGCCTTCCGGTCCAGGCAGTCCGACGGGTGCCCCCCGGGTGTGCGGTGCCCGGGATGCGAGACGGGCTCGCCCGAGGAGCCGCGGAAGCGTGGTGAGCTCCGCGGAAAGGTGTGGCCAGGGAGAACACACTCGTCGTGGGGGGAGAGCTCGGGTGATGATCGCGGTTCGGTGATCTCTGGTCGGTGCGGATCGGGGAGGGCGAGAGGAGAGGGGCGGCGCACGTGAGCGAGCAACCCGAGAAGGTGCCGGTGATGACAGGTCCGTCGAGCGAGTTGGCAGACGAACTGGGGCGGGCCGATGAGCGCCTCGCGCACGCGCCTGCCTCCAAGGCGGTCGAGTGGGCGGTCGAGCGGTTCGGCCGCGACCTCGTCCTTGCGGCGTCCTTCCAGGATGTCGTCCTGATCGATCTCGTGACGAAGGTCGACCCCGCGGTCGAGGTCGTCTTCTGTGACACCGAGTCGCACTTCCCCGAGACGCTCGAATTCGTCGAGGAGGTCCGCGCCCGCTACGGGCTCCGCCTGACGGTGACCAGGCCCGGACCCGATGCCGGCGAATGGCCCTGCGGATCGGCGCGCTGCTGCGAGCTGCGCAAGGTGGAGCCCCTTCGGCACGCGCTCCAAGGGAAGCGGGCGTGGCTCACGTCGCTCAAGCGTGTCGACGCTCCCACGAGGGCGAACGCGCCGGTCGTGGGATGGGATCACGTCTTCGGCGTCGTGAAGGTGAACCCACTGGCGACCTGGACCGACGAGGACGTCGACAGCTACCTGCAAGACCACGATCTGCCCGTGCACCCGCTCGTGTCTCGGGGGTACCTCTCGATTGGCTGCGCTCCCACGACGAGGCCGATTGTCGGAGGGGAGGACCACCGTGCCGGCAGGTGGGCGGGAACCGGCAAGACGGAGTGCGGTCTGCACGCATCCTGACACCTGCTCGGATCGGCGCCTCCCCGGGCCGGGTCTGCGGGTCCCGGCGCCCTCCCGAGTGCACGGCGGCACCCTCCTGCTGCGAGCTCAGCGGGCCGGATCCTTCCGGGCAGAGCTGCCGAGCCGGCTCTCAGATCGAGGCCCGTCCGCCGGTGTCGTGACTGCGTACCATCCACCACCTGTCGACTGACTGCACCTAGGTTGGAGCCTGCCAAGGGAAAGTAGGTCGAGGGAGTGACTGACTTGGTCGTGCTCGTCCTTGTGGTCTTGTGGATCGCCGTGCTGACTCCTCGGTTGGTCCGGCGCTTCCGAGAGGGTCGTTCGAACAGCTCGATCGACTCGTTCCACGAGCAGCTCCACCTTCTCGAACGCACCGGCCCGAAGCTGGTCGAGCCCGCGTACCGGCTGGAAGTTCCCGAGCTTGATCTGGTGCCTCCCGTGCTCGCGCTCGTCGACGTTCAAGGTGCCGCACCCGGCGCCGCGAAGCTCGTAGACGTGGCGCGCAGGAAGCACCTGACGTGGGAACGCAAGAGGACGCGTCGACGTCGTCGGGACGTCCTACTCAGTCTCGCTGCAGTGGCCGTGACTACCGGCGTCCTTGGTGCGATGCATGCATTCCACCTGCTCTGGGCGATCACCGGCATCTCCGCCCTCGCGATCGCCGGGTATGTCGCGCTCGCCGCGTACGCGCAGATGCTGCACGCCGACCGCGATGCCGTACGGCCGGTCTCATTAGGACTGCCGGAGTTGCCGGCGGTCTCATGGCGTTCCGGCAGGCCACGGCACGCTGCAATCTCGTCAACGAGCTCATTCGAGATCTTGACGGCAGGATCTCCCCGCGCAGCACGTGCGGGCTACCCCGGGGCTTGGGATCGAGACGAGGTGCTTGCTCTTGGGCCACGCCACGCGGCCAGCGGCGCCTGAGGCTTGCCGTCCTCCCTCCCCGGAGGGTGTCAGCTCGGCGTGGCGCCCGGCGTTGCCGTCGGGGCCCGCTATTGTGAGAGGCGCCTCGGGGGTGTAGCTCAGCTGGTAGAGCGCTACGTTCGCAATGTAGAGGCCGAGGGTTCGAGTCCCTTCACCTCCACCAAATCGCCGTATTCAAACTCGCTCGAAGAAAAGAGCAGGTCGAACGGCGGGTGGTACCCAACCGTGGCGATCTTGCCCTCGCGCACGTCGATGCGGGTGAAGACGGCTTGGTTGAACCGTCGCCTGGTGGGCGCGGAGGCTCGGGTGTAGGCGGTGGCGCAGTTGGTGGCGAAGCGCATGGCAGTCTCCAAGATTTCCTGCCATTCGGCCAGGTGGGCGTCGACCGCGGCCAATCGTTCCTCGGCCGAACGCACGTCGGCGGCGATGCGGGCCTGCTCGGCCTTGAGCGTGGTGACGTCGATGGCGCCCGCGTAGTAGGCGTCGAGCAGCTTGCGCCGTTCGGTGTCGGCCTTGGCGAGCTTGCTGGTGAGGAACTCGCGCTCCGCGGCGTTGCGGTGCTGGCGGGCGGTGATCTCGGCTTCCAGTTCCTCGCGGAGGCGCTTGAGCCACGACTTGGGGAGTTGGATTTTCTCGTAGAGCTGTTCGACTTGGGCTTCGAGATCACCGGCCGGAATGTAGGGCTCCTGGCAGCCAGTGGGGTTGCGGTTCTTCTGGCCCAGGCAGTACAGGTACTC
>JBOGGB010000597.1:0-5250 GCA_050743605.1 Acidimicrobiales bacterium | reverse complement strand
CGAGGAGCTCGGTCACCGCTTGGGCAGCGAGCGCGTCGCCGTGACGGCTCGTCATCAGTGCCTCGGCCCGCGCGTTGCGATAGATGACGGCTGAGCTCTCGTCACAGAGAACGACACCCTGCGGGAGCGCATCGAGTGATCGGCGCAATCGGATCGCGTCGGCGCTCGAGTCGGCGACGGCCTCGGTCGCGGCGCCCGTCACCTGTTCGAGATAGGAGAGCGCGCTCTCGAGGCTCGAGTGCTCGTCGGGGGTCTCGATGCCGAGCCGGGAGCCGAGCGCCGTGAGGCGTTGGGAGATGGCCCGCCTGCCTGAGTGCCGGCCGACGAGGAGGGCGAGCGCGACGCCCGCCACGAAGATCGCGGCACCCACTCCGACGACCTCGGGCACGGGAAGACCCTTCGAGGCCACCGCCAGTCTCACGAATAGGCCCATCGGCGCTCTGGGATCACGGGCGCCGATCCCCTGGACGAGCTCGTGGACGAGGGCGACGACGACCGTCATCAGCCTCCCGCGCTCCATCTCCTGAGCGTCACGGCCCTCAGCATGACAGCCCCATCGCGCCTGGACGCGCATCGGCGCAGCGAGACGCTTCAGATCAGTAACACCTGAAAGGGGTTGAAACTGCATGAAAGGGAAGTATATAGTTCAGGACGTGTCAGGGTGGGAGGGCGATCGGAAGGAGCGATATGACGGCCACTGGAGCAGCAGCGGCGGGAAAGTTCTGTGCAGCCCTTATCCGCGGTGTCGTGGGAGCGCACGTCCACGCGGCGGTGCTCCTGAGCGACCCCAGCTCGACATTTGCGCACTTCGCACCGACAGCGGGCGCGCTGCCGGGTGGCAGTACCCTGCTCACGCTCGTCGACGGGCTCGGGGGCTGGGCGCTGATCCTGGCACTCGCGGGCCTCGTGATCGGTGCAGCCCTGTGGGCCGTGGGGTCCCACTCACAGAACTACCAGCAGTCCTACGTGGGTAGACGCGCTGTGCTCGTGTCCGGAGTCGCAGCCTTGCTCATCGGGGCGGCGCCCACGCTCATCGGCTTCTTCTTCAGCACGGGCCAGGGCATCGTCAACCCGCTGGCGCATTGAGCGGGCCGTGGCCTGTCCCGTCCCGCTCAATCTTCTCTGCGACGCGGCAGGAAGGGCGACGTCGACCGTCACCGGAGGCGTGCTCTCCGCCATCGCGGGATGGGTCGTGGGCGGAGCGACCTGGCTTCTCGACGAGCTGGGCCAGGTGATCACGTCGACGACGACGGTGAATGTGGAGGCCTCCTGGTTCCTGCCTCATTACAAGCTCATGCTCACGATCGCCGCAACCGTTGCCGTCCCGATGCTCGTGCTCGCTGCCGTGCAAGCCATCTTCCAGCAGAACGCGGGCGTGCTCTTGCGTGCGGCATTCGTCCACCTCCCGCTCGCCGGGCTCCTCACCGCCGCGGCCGTGCAGATCGTGCAGCTCGCACTCGAAGCAACCGACGCGCTGTGCACGAAGGTCACGACAGGGACCGGCGGCGAGCTCGAGACCACGTTTCACTCGATCGGTGCCGTGCTCTCGCACGAGCCCCTCCCAGTTCCGACGTTCGTCGTGACCATCGGGGCTTTCCTCATCGTGATGGGCGCCTTCCTTCTGTGGCTCGAGCTGCTGGTCAGGGCGGCGGCGATCTACGCCGCGGTGTTCTTCCTCCCGCTTGCGCTCGCAAGCCTGCTGTGGCCGGCGGTCTCACATTGGTGCAGGCGTCTCACCGAGACCCTGGTTGCGCTCGTGCTGTCCAAGTTCGTGATCGTCGCGGTGCTCTCCCTGGCTGTCGGTGCGGTGACCGCCGGCGGCGGCTACTCGACGGTGCTCGCGGGAGGCGCACTCCTCCTCCTTGCGTCGTTCACGCCCTTCACTCTCCTTCGCCTGATTCCACTCGTGGAGGTAGGGGCGGTGATGCAGATGGAGGGTGCGCGGCAGCGCGCCCGCGCTGCGTGGGGTCGGGCACCGGGAAGCGCAGTCGGATTCGCGTTGCGCCAGGCACGCGAGCACGGGGCTCATCGCCAGACAGCGACGACGCCGTCGACACCAGGTCGTCCAGGGACCGGGACGACAGTTGATCCTGGTGCTCCTGGTCCTGGGGGCGGCGGGGCCCGGCCGCGAGCCCCGCTCGGGCCGCTTGGGCGGGCAGGTACGGCCGGCCTTTCCGGAGTGGGCGGTGCCGCCGCTGTGGGTGGCTCGGCCGGTGTGGGCGGTGCCGCCGGTGTGGGCGGCTCGGCCGGAGTGGGCGGTGCCGCCGGTGTGGGTGGGATGGGCAGTGCCGGCAAAGCGCTGGGTTCCGGCGGAGGGCCGGGTTCCGGCGGGACCGGTGACCCGAAGAACCGTCCTAGCTCCCACCCCGAGCGTGAACGCGGGGGTGTCCCAGCTGTCTGGGGAGGTGTGGCCGACTCGTCGTCGGGAGGCGGCGTCGATGACGGCGGCGACCTTGGACCCACTGGCACTGGGGGCGGAGCCGCACCCCTCGAGCCCGGACCCACGCCACGCGAATGGTTCTTTCCAGAGGCCGCGGCGCCTCCGCCCGGGACAATTCCGATCTGGCCCGGATCCCCGGAGAGCGTGATCGCCGCGCTGGAGGCGACACGGCGCCCGCATCGCGTCGAGCCCGACGGGTATGGCGGCATCATTCCGGGCGTCGCGTCCCCGCTCTGGGGTGGCACAGAGCCATTGGGTCGCTTCGAACCCGGACCAAAGGACGACTGGGGCGCGTGGGACGTCGAGGGTGACGACGCCGGTTCGCCTCCCACGGCCCCAAGCTCGTACCCGCACGAGGCAGTACCGCTCGTCGACTGGCCGAGCGAGCAGCACGATGCCCATGGGGGCGGCGAGTGATGGCGGGGACAAGGACGCGGTACCGGTTCGGCCCACGCGAGCAGCGGGGACTCATCGCGGGCTGGCGTGGCGGGCAGATCGCGGTGATCGCGCTGGGAGCGGTCTTGGCGATCGTGGTGCTGCGCAGGCGGCCGACGCTTCCGAGCATTGCGCTCGCGGTGCTCCTCGTCGCGGTCAGCGTCGCCGCGGCATGGTGGCCGATAGGCGGGCGAACTGCCGAGCAGTGGGTTCCGACGGTCGTGCGCTGGGGAGCGTCGGGGCTCGCAGGAAGGCGCCGGCAGCGGGCGGGAATCGAATCTGACGGCCATTGCCTCGGCGCAGACGGCGGGCCCTGCCTCGTTGGCGCACAGGGGAGCGCGACCGTACGGACCATTCGCACCGGGCGCTGCTCGACATCTGGCAGACGAACCGCTTCCCGAGGGCAACGTGGGCAACCGTCTCACGCTCCCCGGGGAGCGTTCGCAGCGCTCGAAGTTCTCGGGTTCGGTTCTCGGGAGGGGGAGGGCACGGTCGCAGTCGTGCACGACCGGCATACCAGGACGTACACGGCCGTGATGGAGCTGCTCGGGCACAGCTTCGCGCTCCTCTCCAGCGACGAGAAGGAACGCCGGGTCGCCTCGTGGGCATCGTTACTGAGCTCGCTCGCACGCGAGAGGTCGGTCGTCCACCGCATTCAGTGGGTCGCCTCCACCATGCCGGACGACGGCACAGCGGTGGACGGGCATCTCGCGTCGCGTGGCGTGCTGTCGGAGGAGGTTCCCGCCCGCCGCTCCTACGCCACACTCCTCGAGAGCGCCGGAGCGGAGACGTGTCGCCACGACGTCCACCTGGCAGTCCAGGTGCGCGCAGCAGGCGCCGCCTCGCGGGCGATCCGTTCGCTCGGGGGTGGCGATCGAGCGGCCTGTGCGTTGCTGGCGCGGGAGGTCGGTTCTCTCCGGCGTCAGCTCGCGAGCGCCGACGTCCCGGTCGAGCGGGTCCTCGACGAGCGCGAGCTGGCCGCGCTCGTGCGACGCGCGCTCGAAGGAGACGAGCGCGCCCGAAGGGGCTGCCCGCCCTGCGGGTTCGCATGGCCCTGGCCACTCGTGACCGAAGCAGAGTGGGGGTGGCTGCGCGCCGACGGCAACTGGCACGCGACGTACTGGATCGCCGAATGGCCACGAGTGGACGTCGGACCTGAGTTTCTGGGGCCGCTGCTGCTCGACTCGGTTCGCCGGAGGGTGTCGGTGGTGATGGATCCGATCAGCCCGGCGCGCGCCGTGAGGCAAGCGGAGCGAGCCCGCACCGCGGACGTTGCCGACTCGGAGCTCCGCCGCAGGGGCGGCTTCCTCGCAACGGCGCGTAGAGCTCGTGAGGCGCAGTTGGCAGTACGCCGAGAAGAGGAGCTCGCGGACGGCCATGCGTCCTTCCGTTTCTCCGGGTACGTGTCGGTGAGTGCACCTACGTTGGAGCAGCTCACAGCTGCGTGCGACTCGACGGAGCAGGCCGCATCGCAGTGCAAGCTCGAGCTGAGACGCCTCTACGGAGACCAGGAGCGTGCCTTCATGTGCACGCTCCCGTTGGGTCGTGGTCTCTCGTGAGGGTGGTCGGGGGTCGGGTCATCGGGGTGATCTCCGGCGAGCCGGGCGGTAAGCGCAGTGGCGGTCCCGCCACGAACCCGAAGTGCGAATAAAGGGGCACGTTGCTCGGCTTGCTGGACTCGAGGAAGGCGGAGGCTCCCTGAGCGTCGCAACACGCCAAGCGGGAGCGCAGGAGCGCGCCACCCACCCCGGTACCCTGCGTAGCGGGCTCCACCCCGATGCAGGCCAGGTACCAGTAGCCCGTCTTCGGGTGCACGCGCGCCGCGGCGTTCACGAGCATGCCCGCGGCGCCGACTCTCCTGCCGAAGGAGTGCACGTACCCAGGCAGTGCACGGAGCTGCCGGGATGCGGGAGGTGGCCAGCCTCCCGGCGGGAACCAGACGGCCGCGCCCGTGATCGTGTCACCGCTCTCGACGACTTCGATGTCCGCGAGGCCGAATCCTTCGAAGCGCAACAGGGTGCCGAAGAATCGCCCAAGGCGGGCGGCCCGCGCACGGTCGGACGGCATGAGCCACACGAATTGTGGATCGTCGTAGAACGCCCGGATCAGCATCTCCCTGATCGCTGACAGGTCGCGCGCGACGGCGGTCCGAACCGGCCCTCGGGCCGACTCCGATCGTGTCATTCATCGGAGCGTAGGTCGAGCGGAGAGGCTCCGCGACCGAGGCGAGATCGAACGGCGATCGCGCCTCGATCTGGCTCCCGCAGGAGCTGCCAGGCTGTCAGCCCGAAGCCCCCGACGAGCGTGCACGAACCCGACGAGGGGGCCGTGGCTCGACGAATTGGCTCGCACCGCGAAGGGAGACGAGGCAATCG
>JBOGGB010000596.1:0-8056 GCA_050743605.1 Acidimicrobiales bacterium | reverse complement strand
GCGCAGCCCCGAGCGACGGTGCGGAGGAGACGCAGGCGATCTGAGCGCTGCCTCGGGCCCACCACCGCCGCTCGGCCGCTCGGTCCCTCGCACCGAGCCCGGGGCCTAGGGTCCGCTCAGAACAGCGGGCGCTTCGCGGGGACCCCGGTCCGCCGGGGGAACCTGCTCGGGCATGGGTGCACTTGGCGGACGATCACGTACCCGAACTCGGTCCGGACGGGTTGCGCGGCCCCCATACCGAGCTGGGCAAGCCCTTCTTCGGGCCAGCGCCCGGCGTAATCCGGCGAGCCCGGTGGCGGTTCCGACACGACCAACAGCCCGCCCGGCTCTAGGAGGGGGGCGGCGCACTCTGCTACCACCCCAGGCCGCCCAAAGCTTCTGGCGGTCACCACATCGTAGGCGCCGCGGCGTGTGGGTACACGGCCGACGGCTTCCGCGCGTGCGGCTTCGACCGAGACCCGTCCGACCAAGCCCAGCTCATCGACCGCGCGGAGGAGAAAGGCCGCGCGCCGCGCGTGGCTCTCCACGAAGAGGAACGAGGCGGCCTCCCAACGAAGAGCGAGCACGAGGCCGGGAACGCCACCCCCAGAGCCCAGGTCGGCCACGGAACGGGGGGCGGGAGTGCTCAGGGCGCCCTCTGCTGCTTCTGCGAAGGATCGGGCGTGGTCCAGCTGAAGCTCCACAGGCCCGGGACCGAGGAACCCGAGCTCCCGTGCCTCGCTCAGGAGCCGGTGGAGCCGGTGGAGCATCACAATGCCGCGGACCCAGGCCGAGACGGCCGCGCCACCAACGCGGCGGCGAGCAGGCCCCTCAGCTGGCGGGCGAGATGACGACGAAGCGGTGCGGCTCTTCGCCCTGCGAGCTCGACACCACGCCCTCGATCGTCACGACGGTGTCGTGGACGACCTTGCGGTCGGCGGGCGACATGGGCTCGAGCGGCCGCTCCGAACCGGAGCCGAGCACTTCCGCGGCCACCTCGGCCGTGAAGCGCCGCAGCGCCGCAGCTCGGCGCTCTCGGTACCCCGCGACGTCAACGAGGATCCGGTCGGTGCGGTTCGGAAAGTGCTTCTGCATCACGGTGCGCGTCACATCCTGGAGCGCCGCGACGGTCGCTCCCTTCGGCCCTACGAGCACGCCGAGCCCCTCGCCGTGCGCAGCGAGCTCGACGGTCTCCTCGTCGAGCTCACGAACGTCGACCTGCGCCTCGAACCCGTAGCGATCCAGGAGCCCCTCGAGGAACTCCTTCGCTGCCGCGCCCTGCTCTTGGAGCGTGATCCCATCAGCCACTGCCTGGTCCTCCTTCGCTGCTACATCCGATCCCCTCAGCCCCGCGTACTGGTGCGCGTCGTGTCGCGCGTCGTCGGCCTCGGAGGCTGTCTCGTCACCGGTCGAGATCCGCCCTTCCCCCGGCGACCCCGCAGGGCGCGTGCGTGCCCCGCTCCGGCGACGCTTTCTCCTGCGGCTCGCGGCGCTTTCTCCCGCGGGTCCACCCTCGTCCTCGCCGCTTCTCCGAGTCGTCCCCGCTCCCTGCTGCTGCTGGGGCCGCTCTTGGGCAGCGCCCTGGGGCCGCTCGCGCGCTCCGCCGGCGTCAGCACCTCCGCGGCGCGGCGTGCGCCCTCGGGACCGGGTCGACTCCCCGCTCCGACCTCCGCTCCCCCCACTGCCCGCGCGCTCCCGGTCACGCTGTCGCCGCGAGCGCTTCGGGCGCGGCTCGGCGGGTCGAACCCTGGCCCGGACACGCGCCTCGCCCCGAACCCGCCCGAACAGGCCCGTCTTCGGCTCGGCCAGGACCACCCATTCTGCGTCCTTCTCGGCCACGCCCAGCTGATCGAAGGCTCGTTCCTTCGCTTCGTCGACCGAGCGCCCCGTCTTCTCGACCCATTCCACCTTCAGCGAGCCTTCCGTGCGCGTTTTGCCTTCGCCCGTGGGTGGGCCTTGGGCGCGGCGGTGGTAGCGGTCGTACCGTTGGTACTACCACGCTTGGTGCCCCGTCCCCGGGTGGCCGCCGCCCCATCGCCGCCCCGCGGGGACTGACGCCCCGCGGCCACGCCGCTCCGCCGACCACCGAATGAGAACGCACGCCGCTCCCCGTTCACCTGCCCGGTCCCCTCCTGGGCCGCCTCGCTGGTGGAGCGCGCCGGAACCGCTGCGGAGGCCGTGCTCGGCTTCTGCGTGCCGCCGACCTGACGCTCCGCCGGCTTGTTCACCAGGCCGTAGCGGAAGATCAGGTCTTGGGTGAGGACGCGGATCGCGGACGAGACGATCATGTAGATCACCACTCCGGCGGGGACCAAGAAGTAGATGTACGCGAAGATGAGGGGCATGAACCGCTGCATTTGCTGCATCTGCTGAGGCATCTGCTGCTGGGTGTTGTTGCGCTGGTTCCGCCGCGTCATCTGGGCCATCTGGAAGTACTGCAGCGCGACCGCGGCGGCAAGGAGCCCGAAGTACGGGACGTACCCGTACCACTCGGCGTGGTGTGTGAGCGGCCTCGCTGCGAGGTTCAGCCCCAACGAGTGCATCACGCCGGGCGTCTTGACCAGGGCCTTGTGGATCGCCGATGTGTGCGGCACGTACAGCGGGACCGGGCAGATCAAGAGATGCTTCGGGGGGACGCAGTGCAGCTTGCCTGTGCCCAGCAGCGCACCTTTCTTCACCGTGTTCGCCAGACCGCGGATCGCGTCGTAGAGCACGATCAGGGCGGGCATCTGGAGGAACATCGGCAGGCAGCCCCCGGTCGGGCTCACGCCGTGCTCGCGGTAGAGCTTCATCAGCTCCTCGTTCAGCTGCTGGCGGTTCTCCGCGCCCTTGTACTTCGCTCGCAGCTTCTGCATCTCGGGCTGAAGGGCCTGCATCGACAGCATCGAGCGCGTGCTCTTGATCGTCAGCGGCGTGAGCAGCGCCATGATCAACAGCGTGAGGAGGATGATCGCGACCCCGTATGTCGGCACGATGCTGTAGATCCACGCCAGCACGGCGGCGATGGCCACGAAGAGCGGGTGGAAGATCTGGCCAACCGTCTTGAACAGCGAGTTCTCCGCGAGGAGCGACAGATGCACCGTCATCGCCCCCCTGCCCGAGCGCTCGACTCGAGCGGCACGAGGTCCACCCCATGCCCGCCCAGCGGGCGGCAGCGTGCGACCCGGCGCATGGCCAGCCAGAGGCCCCGCAGCGCGCCGTGGCGCTCAACCGCCTCCAGCGCGTAGGCAGAGCAGCTCGGGACGAAGCGGCACGGCGACACATGACCTGCTCGAGCGACCTGATAGGCCCGCAGTACGCCGAGCACGGCCCGCTGGCACACCGGCTGCCTCGGGCGGGCCGGATCCAACGAGCTCACCGGCCCAGGGAGGCTCACCGCCCCGTCCCGGTCTCGCGGCCCGCGGTCTCGCGGCCCGCGGCCGCCCGCGCCGCGGCGTGGACTGCACGGCAAAGCTCTTCGAAGTCCAGGTCGCCGGCTGCAGGCGCCGCCCGGACCAGGTAGGCGCCGTCCGCCAGCTCGGACCCCGAGGACCGGACCGCTTCACGCAGCCTTCGGCGCAGCCGGTTCCGCTCGACCGCGCCCCCGAAGCGCCTGCCGATGGCGTACCCCACCACCGGAAGGCCCTCGGCCTCGGGTGCTCGCCGGCTGTACACCACGGACAGCGGCCCCACCGTCGCACGGCCGTCGGGACGCGACAGGGCTCCGAACGTGGCCCTCCTACGGATTCTTCCCACCACCGGGGATGTCGTCCTTCTGGGAGCGGGGGGACGCCCGCTCACACCGTCAGCCGATGACGCCCCTTGAGCCGTCTCGCCTTCAGGATCGCCCGGCCGGCACGCGTCGACATTCGATGGCGGAACCCGTGCCGCTTCGCCCGCTTGCGCGTGTTGGGTTGATACGTTCGCTTCACGTCCGTAGCCTTTCCGTGTTGCCCGCCCAGAGCCCGACGGGGGCTGGCGGCGCACGGACCTCCACGGCGCCAGTCGCCGTGGGCTGCGATGCCGCCGCGTGATGGTACGCGACGACGGCCGCTCAGACTAGTCGCGCTGCCCAACTTCGACGAAGTCCCGGGCCCCGGGTGGCCCCACCGAGCACGCGCGCGGCGATTGGACCGACGGGGACCCCGGCGATCCTCGTGTCAGGCAGGGCCCGGACCACCACTAGGCGCGGCGGCCCGAACGGTGTAGGTTCGACCGTTCACGCCCATCGCGGTGTTCCACACCTGTGGACCACACTGTGGACGACGATCGACTCGGGCGCGCGGAGGACCAGGTGGACGTGACCAACGGTCTGTGGACCAGATGCGCCGCACCTCTACGTGACCTGGTGTCGGACACGGTGTGGCAGATGTGGCTCTCGAGCATCGAACCGGTCTCCTACGACGGGCACCTCATGGTGCTGGGCGTGCCGAACAACGTGGTGCGGGAGCGCGTCGAAGGTCGGTTCCTCCCTCTCATCGCGCACACCGTGTCGCTGACGGCCGGTCACGCCGTGGACGTGCACCTCAGGCTCGTCGACGGCCTCGTCGCCGGGACCGCCGGGAGCCTGGTCGAAGGTCTCGACGACGGCCTGATCGACGGCCTCGTCGCCGGGACCGCCGGGAGCTTCGCGACGGCGAACGTGGCGGCCGGCCGGACCGGGCTCGACCGCGACCGGGGAGCGGGGCCTCCGGCCGCCCCGATCATCGGGGTCGTCGCCCCCCCCGCGCCCAACCGGGCCCTACCCGGCCTGGAGCAGCCCCGTGAAGGTGCGGCGGTGCAGCTCGACCCCCGTTTCACCTTCGAGAGCTTCGTCGCCGCCTCCTCGAACCGCCTGGCGCACGCAGCCGCCCAGGCGGTCGCCGAGACCCCCGGCCGGTCCTACAACCCCCTCTTCATCTACGGCGACTCGGGCCTCGGGAAGACGCACCTGCTCCACGCGATCGGCAACTACGTCCGCGAGAACTTCGTCTCCCGCAAGGTGCTCTACGTGACGACCGAGACGTTCATGAACGACTTCGTGGACTCCCTGCGCATGTCCACCACCATCGCGTTCAAGCGTCGGTACCGCGAGTCCGACGTGCTCCTCATCGACGACGTCCAGTTCATGGAGAACCGCGGTGGTCTCCAAGAGGAGTTCTTCCACACCTACAACGACCTCCACGGCGCGGGGAAGCAGATCGTCCTCACCTCGGACCGACCCCCGAAGTCCATCGACACCCTCGAAGATCGGCTCAGGAGCCGGTTCATGTCCGGGCTGATCACCGAGGTGGACCCGCCGGACTTCGAGACCCGGCTCGCGATCCTGCGCAAGAAGGCCGACGACGATCACGACGACATCCCCGACGACGTGCTCGAGTTCATCGCCACGCACGTGAAGCACAACATCCGCGAGCTCGAAGGAGCGCTGATCAGGGTCACGGCCTTTGCGAGCTTGAGCCGCGAGGCGATCTCCATGGAGCTGGCCGAGCGCGTGCTTGCCGACATCGTGTCCGCCGGAGAGCCGCGGCGCATCACGCCCCAGATGATCCTCGAGGCCAGCGCGGCCAGCTACGGCTTCACGATCGAGGCCCTCTGCGGCCCGAGCCGCACCCGCCCCCTGGTCACGGCCCGGCAGGTGGCGATGTACCTCGTGCGCAACTTGACGGACTACAGCTATCCCGCGATCGCCCGGGTCTTCGGCGGGCGAGACCATACGACCGTGATCCACGCGGTGGACAAGATCACCACCCAGATGAAGGAGCGCCGACAGGTGTACGAGCAGGTCACGGACCTCACGGTCCAGATCCGGAAGGGGGCATGAGCTCTCCGCGGGCACCCGGGGCGGCATCGGCCACACCTGTGCACGCCCGCCGCCCAACCTGTGGATCGACAGGTGTGTTATCCACAACCGTCCACGCATACGGTGGCGCCGGGCATGGGTGCCCTCCGCCGCGCTGGATGGAGGTGGACAGGCGCGGCATCGTGACCAGGCGCGATCCACACATATTCACAATCCCCAGCACTACTACCCCCGACATGTGTTCTCGAAACCCCGAAGTCACCGACAAGACCACTGAAAGGACGGTGCGGTGAAATTCCGGTCCGAACGGGACTCGTTCGCCGATGTGCTCTCGACGGCGGGACGAGCCGCCAGCGGCAGGGGTGGTGCGTCAGCTGTGCTGTCCGGGCTGATGCTGCACGCAGAGGGGAACCGCCTCGAGGTCACCGGAACCGATCTGGACCTCACGATCCGTGTCGAGCACGAGGTCATCGGCGTCGAAGACGGGACCTGTGTCATCCCCGCAAGGCTCACCGCCGACGTCGTGCGTGCGCTGGAAGCCGGCGCGGTGACGCTGGAGTCGGACGACGACAAGGTGGAGATCTCCTCCGCGCGGGCGCACTTCGGGCTGCGGTCGTTCCCTGCGGTCGAGTTCCCGGCGCTGCCGCCTCCGCCCGAGCCGTCGGCGACGCTTCCCCGCGGAGCACTCTCGGAGGCGCTGCGGCAGGTGGTGCGCGCGGCATCGGGAGACGATGCACGGCCGCTGCTCACGGGAGTGCTGATGACGACCGAGGGCGACGCGGTGCGGCTGGTCGCGACGGATTCCTACCGGCTGGCGTTGCGGGACCTGAGTGGGAAGGTGACCTTCGGGGAGGGTGCAGACGTGCTCGTCCCGGCGCGCGCCCTGGGAGAGCTGCAGCGGCTCTCGTCTTCGAGCACCGCCGTGAGCGAGACGACCGACAGTCCCGGGACCGAGGTGGGGGTGGCGGCCAGCACGTCGGAGATCACGTTCACGACTGGACGGGTGCGGATCTCCACCCGACTGCTCGAGGGAACCTATCCGGACTACCGCCAGCTCATTCCCGAGCAGTACCCGAACCGGCTGCATGTCGGCCGTGAGTCGCTGCTCGCGGCCCTCCGCCGTGTCCGGCTGCTGGTGCGTGACAGCGCGACGCCGGTGCGGCTTTCGATGCGCTCCGGAGGAGTAGATCTCTCCGTCGTGTCTCAGGAGGTGGGCGATGCCAGCGAGACCGTCGACGGCGACTTCACCGGGGAGGATCTCGTCATTGCGTTCAATCCGAGCTACCTGATCGACGGTGTGGACGCCGTGCTGGACGACGAGGTGTTCGTGGAGACCGACAACCCCGCGCGTCCTGCCACGGTTCGGGCTGCCGGCCGTGACGATTTCCGGTACCTCCTCATGCCGGTCCGCGTGTCCTGACCGCCTCCGCCGTGCCGGCCTCGGCGCCCACCCCGGACGCGAGCTCGAACCTGTGCCGACTTGAATTGCGCGACGTGCGCCTCTTCGTCGAGGCCCACCTGGACCTGACGGCCGAAGCGACCACCGTGCTCACCGGAGCGAACGGATCTGGGAAGACGACGCTGCTCGAGGCGGTCGCGTTCCTCGGCTCACAGCGCTCGTTCCGTACGACCGCCCGCGAAGCGCTGGTGCGAGACGGGGAGGAGCGCGCCGTCATTCGCGCACGTCTCGAACGCGAGGCCCGACCGCTGCTCGTCGAGAGCGAGGTGCGCGCGAACGGCAGCGCCCGGACGCTCGTGAACCACAATCCCGTCCAGGGACGGGCGGCGCTGGCCGAAGCGGTGGCGGTCACCGTGTTCTCGCCGGACGATCTGGGGCTCGTCCAAGGACCGCCGGCGCGCCGTCGGGAAATGATGGACGCCGCGCTCCGCGTGACCGACGCCCGCGCGGCGGCGGACCTCGACGCGATGGACCGGATCCTGCGCCAGCGTGCTGCGCTGCTCCGGCAAGCGGGCGGACGGCTCGGGCCAGAGGTGGCGGCCACGCTCGACGTCTGGGACGAGCGGCTGTCGACGACGGGGCGGGCCGTCTCGGACGCCCGGCGTGCGCTCCTCGTACAGGTGGCCCCCGCCGTCTCGGCGTCCTACGAGGCGCTCGCGGGCCCGGGGGCCGCCGGAGCGGCGGTGACGATGACCTACGTGCCCGGCTGGGAAGGGGATCTCTCCGACGCGCTCGCGACGAGCCGCCGAGAAGACGTCCGGCGCGCGGCGTCGACGGTGGGGCCGCACCGAGACGAGGTCGTCTTGGCCATCGAGCGCCGCGACGCCCGCGTGCGTGCATCTCAGGGAGAGCAGCGC
>JBOGGB010000595.1:0-1992 GCA_050743605.1 Acidimicrobiales bacterium | reverse complement strand
ATCGCCGGGAGGCCGCTTCACCCGCTCGGGCGGGCGATCGCGTGCGTCGGTGGTCATCGCTGATTCTCAGATCAACCGGCACCGTGTTTGGCATGAACTCGGAGAAGCCGCCGGCATGGACGCGCGGGTGGATCGCCCGGCGCGCGATCGGCTTTGGCATCGTTCTTGGGCTCGTGCTCACGATGGTATGGGCCGTGACTCCCGTCAGTTACTACTGGCCAGGCTGGATCTGGTTCTCCCTGGCCCTGCCCGTCGCATTCGACCGGAGCATCCGCCGCGCATCGCGCACCCCGGTCCGGCGTGCTGTGGCCGTCCACGCCGCCGTCTCCCTCGTGCTCTCCGCGGCCCTCGTCGCCATCTGGCTACTGTCCAACCACCGTCACTCCTGGTACTTCTGGCCGATCTGGCCGATCCTCGGCCTCGGGGTGGTGCTTGCCACGCACGCGTTGTTCGCCCCCTCAGTGTCGAGGAGTCGTGAGGGGGAGATGGCGAAACGAGTGGACGTCCTGACCCGCACCCGAAAGGACACTCTCGACGTCCAGGCCGCGGAGATGCGCCGGGTCGAACGGGACCTGCACGACGGGGCCCAAGCCCGCCTGGTGTCGCTCGGCATGAGCTTGGGCATGGCCGAAGAGCTGCTGGACTCAAATCCGGCCGAGGCACGTCGCCTGCTCGCCGAGGCGCACTCCGCAGCCGGTGATGCCCTGGGCGATCTGCGTGCCCTCGTGCGGGGGATCCTCCCGCCCGTCCTCGCCGATCGGGGGGTGGTCGGTGCCGTACAGGCGCTCGTGCTCAAGAGCCCCGTTCCGGTCGAGATGACGACGGAGCTTCCTTCCGAGCGGCTGCCGGCCCCCATCGAGTCGGCCGCCTACTTCGCCATTGCCGAGGCACTCACCAATGTGATCAAGCACAGCGGGGCGCACTTCGCCTGGGTAGTGATGATCGAGGCAAATGGCGTGCTCTCGCTGGCGGTCGGAGACGACGGCCAAGGCGGCGCCGACCCGGGTCAAGGGAGCGGGCTCAGTGGCATCGAGCACCGCCTGGAGGCCTTCGACGGCACGATGCGGATCTCGAGCCCGCTCGGTGGCCCGACGGTCGTGACCATGGAGATGCCGTGCGAGCGATCGTCGCCGAAGATCTAGCCCTATTGCGAGACGGCCTGATCCGGCTGCTCAGCGCCCATGACATCGAGGTGGTGGCGGCGGTCGGTGACGGGCCGTCGGTCACCGCCGCACTGCTCGACCATCGGCCCGACGTGGCCGTGCTCGACGTACGCCTGCCGCCGACGTTCACCAACGAAGGGTTGGTTGCGGCGATCGAGGCCCGAAAGCAACTGCCGGGGCTTGCGACCTTGGTGCTCTCCCAGTACGTGGAGCCTCTCTACGCCCGCGAGTTGCTGGCCGACCATCGGGGCGGTGTCGGCTACCTGCTGAAGGACCGGGTGATGGATGTGGGCCAGTTCATCGACGCGGTTCGCCGCGTCGCTGCCGGTGGCACGGTCATGGACCCCGAGGTCGTCTCTGAGCTGTTGGCCAAACGGGCGAGAGACGAGCAGATCGGACGGCTCACTCCACGCGAACGCGAAGTACTGGCGTGCATGGCCGAAGGACGGTCGAATGCCGCAGTGGCGGCCTGCCTTTTCGTGTCGGAAAAGGCGGTGAGCAAGCACATCGCCAACATCTTCATGAAGCTCGATCTCGCGCCCTCAGAGGATGACAACCGCCGGGTGATGGCCGTGCTCACCTACCTCGGCTCCTGAGCTCCATGAGCCGGGGGTAGAGATAGGTCCCCCCTGAAGAGGGGTACTTGCCCCATCGAAGCGCAAACCCGCGATCCGCATCATGGGTCGTATGGCCAACTCCCTAGCGGATATTCACGACGTCGCCCTTCTCGACGGCTCGGATCGAGGGCTAGGACGGCTCGCCCGCTTCCTCCTCGCGCACCGCAAAGCGGTCGGGCTGTGGTGGCTGGCGGTGGCAGTCGTCGGGATAG
>JBOGGB010000594.1:0-4642 GCA_050743605.1 Acidimicrobiales bacterium | reverse complement strand
AGCCAACGGTCAGAGCCGGGAGCGTAGACCTCGAGGTCGAACGTCCTGGCCGAGGACGATCCCAGATCCCCCGCGCACAGGTCCACGACTCTGTAGTGGAGGCCGAGCTCACGCAGCAGCCCCTCGGCTCTCGACAGGATGTCCGCGTGGAGCGCCGGAGCTTGCGCAGGCGCGGCGTACGCGAACAGCTCGACCTTCTCGAACTCGTGGACGCGCAACAGCCCCCGAGTCTCCCGTCCGGCAGCGCCGGCCTCGCGGCGAAAGCACTGCGACACCGCGGTCATTCGCACCGGGAGGTCCGCCTCTTCGAGGATCTCGCCCCGGTGCATCGACGTGAGTGGCACCTCGGCGGTGGGGATCGCCCACAAGCCGTCGCGCTCGACAAGGTACGCCTCGTCGGCGAACTTGGGCAGGTGGCCCGTCGAGACCATCGTCTCGGTGAGCACCAACGTCGGCGGGCGGATCTCCTCGTACGCGTCCCGGTGGCGTGTCAGGGCGAGAGAGGTGAGCGCGCGTACGAGCCGCGCCCCGTCCCCGCGGTAGAGCGGGAACATCGAACCGGAAAGGCGCGCTCCCGTGGGCATGTCGAGTACTCCAAGCGCGGCCCCCACATCCCAGTGCGCCACACGCTGGTGGGCGGCCGGCACGGGCGCTGACGCCCCGTCCTCCTGACCCGGCCACCAGTGGCGGAGGACGACGTTCCCCTCCTCGCCTGCGCCATCGGGCGCGTCGTCTGCGGGCAAGTTCGGCGTGGAGAGCAGCAGGCTGCGCAGGTCGGAGGCGAGGTGCTCGACCTCCTGGGCCGCGGCCTTCTCCTCGTCGCCTACGCGGCGGCTCTCGTCGGCGAGCCCCGCCGCCGCTTCGACGTCGCCCGCCTTCCTCCTCTCGCCCACCTCTCGCGAGAGGAGCTTCACCCGCGCCCGCAGCCCTTCCTGCCGGGCGAGCGCCGAGCGGTGCTCCGCGTCGAGCCTCCCGATCGCGTCGACCTCTTCCGGAGTGACCCCGCGCCGCGCGAGCGCGGTCTTCACACGCTCGGGATCGTCGCGGATGAGCCGGATGTCGATCATTCGATCGCCGACAGTAGCGTGGCCGTGTTATGCCGGCCGAAGGCAGCCTGCCGCCCGAGAGGCGCGCCGACCCCGCGCCTGCCGTGCGATGCGAGGGCCTCGTCGTGCGCTACGGCGCACGCACCGCCGTGGACCACGTCTCGTTCACCGTTGGGTACGGCGAGGTGCTGTGCATCCTCGGCCCCAACGGCGCCGGCAAGACCTCCACCGTGGAGTGCCTCGAGGGGTATCGCCGCCCGGCGTCCGGCACGGTCAGTGTCCTCGGTCTCGACCCCGTCGCCGAGCACCGAGGACTGGTCAAGCGCATCGGGGTGATGCTCCAGCGCGGCGGGATGTACCAGATGCTTGCCCCACGGCGGGCCCTTCGGCTGTTCGCGTCCTATTACGAGCACCCTGCGGACCCCGACGAGCTCCTCGACCTCGTCCGGCTGCGGAAGGTGGCGCGCACCCCCTGGCGTCACCTCTCGGGAGGCGAGCAGGCGCGTCTTTCGCTTGCGCTCGCCCTGGTCGGCCGCCCCGAGGTGCTCCTCCTCGACGAGCCCACGGCAGGCGTCGACCCTGAAGGCCGCATCGCGGTCCGCGGCCTGGTCCGTGCCGCACGCGACGAGGGCACCGGCGTGCTCCTCACCACCCACGAGCTCACCGAAGCCGAGCGACTTGCCGACCGGGTCCTCGTCCTCGCACACGGCGCCGTCGCCGCCGAAGGGAGCCCGACCTCGCTCATGGGCGAGGCGGGCGTCGTCCGGCAGGTTGCGTTCGGGGCACCTCCGGGCCTCCATCTCGAAGAGCTCCGGGTGGTCATCGGCACAGGGGCGACGGTGACCGAGGAGGAGCCGGGCCGGTACCGGGTCAAGGTGTCGTCCGCCTGCGCACCCGACGAGGGCGATGGCTCGAGCACCGCCACCACTCCTGGTGCGCTCGCTGCATCGGTCGCGACGTGGCTCGCCGGACGCGGCGTCGAGTTCCGGGACCTGCGGGTGGGACGGTCGCTGGAAGAGGCGTACCTCGAGGTGCTGCGCACCCACGACGGTCGGGGCGAGGCGCGTGGGGAGGGACGACAATGAGCGTCCTGCGGCCCTTCTTCGCCCAGGTGGGGGCGGAGACCTACATGACGCTGCGCCGCGGCGAGACCTTGCTCCTCACCGTGGGGATCCCAGTCGCGTTCCTCCTTTTCTTCTCGACGTCCCACGTGGTGCCGACGGGTCCCGGGCCGGCAATCTCCTTCTACGTCCCGGGCATCCTCGCCTTGGCGGTGATGTCGACCGCAATGGTGTCGCTGGGCATCGCGACCGGGTTCGAACGCGGGTACGGCGTGCTGAAACGGCTGGGCTCCACTCCTCTCGGGCGTCCCCGCCTGCTCGGGGCCAAGGTCACGACCATCTTCTTCGTCGAGGTCCTCCAGGCAGCGGTGCTCGTCCCGGTCGGCTACGGCCTCGGTTGGCAGCCTGGGCACGGGGGAGCGGGCGCCGCTGCCGGCGAGGCGCTGGCCGCGGCCGTCCTGGCGACGGTCGCCTTCGGCGGGATCGGGCTCCTCCTAGCCGGCGTGCTGCGCGCCGAGGTGAACCTGGCTGCCGCGAACGGCCTCTACCTGGTGCTCCTCCTGCTCGGCGGGATGGTCGTGCCGCTCGCAAAGCTGCCGGGACCGCTGGCGGCCGTGGGGCGTGCGCTCCCCGCGGCCGCGCTGTCGGACGCGCTGCACGGCGCGCTCGGAAACGGCCTCTCGGTGCCTGCAGCGGCCTGGGTGACGCTCGGCGCGTGGGCAGTCGGCGCCTCTGCGGCCGCCATGCTCGCCTTCCGCTGGGAGTGAGGAAGGCGCAGGAGGCACCCGAGCCTCCGCCACTACCATCGATTGCCGTGCGTCCGCTCCTCGCCGGTGTCGCTGCCTCTGCGCAGCGGCTTCCCCGTGTCGCACCCTCTGCGGTCCGCCGGGCCTCGATCGGCTCCCTCGTGTTCGTGGCGGCGATCGTGCTCACCGGTGCTGCGGTGCGGCTCACGGGCTCGGGGCTCGGGTGCTCCGACTGGCCGAACTGCACCACCGGCCACCTGACGCCTCCGCTCCAGTACCACTCCCTGATCGAGTTCGGCAATCGGATGGTCACGATCGTCCTCGTCGTGGTGATCGGCGCGACGTTCCTGGCGATCCTGCTCCGCCGACCGTACCGTCGCGACCTCGCATGGCTCGCCGGAGGGCTCGTCGTCGGGGTGCTCGCCGAGGCGGTCCTCGGGGGCATCGTCGTCTATTCCAAGCTGAACCCCTACCTCGTGATGGTGCACTTCCTGGCGACGATGGTCCTCCTCGTCCTCGGTGTGGTGCTGGTGCACCGGACGGCCCGCGACTACTCGGCACCTGGCCGGCTTCTCGTGCCGCGGCCTGCGCTCCTCTTGTCACGCGGGCTCCTCGTGCTCCTCGCGATCGTCTTCGCCGCGGGGGCGGCAACCACGGGAGCAGCGCCCGACGGCGGGAGCGCCCAGGGACAGATCATCAAACGGATCCCCGTCTCCCTCCGAGACCTGGCGGAGCTCCACTCCACCCTCGCCCTCCTGGTCGTCGGCGTCGTGCTCTCACTCGCAGTGCTGCTGCACGCGCTCGACGTCCCCGAACGTGTCCGCAGGGCTGCCAGGATGCTCGTCGTCGTGCTCGTGCTGCAGGCGGTCGTGGGCTACACGCAGTACTTCACCCATCTCCCTGCTGCGCTCGTCGAGGTGCACGAGCTGGGTGCGACGGCGCTGTGCATCGGCGCCGTCCAATACTTCCTCTCCCTCACCCACCACGCGGCGGAGGAAGTCGCCGTGCGATTGCGCGCGGTTCCCGACCTCGCAGGAGACGGCGCCCGCGCGGCCGCAGAGTTAGGGCCTGCACCTGACACGGCGGAGGGCACTGCGGTGGTCCGTTCCTGACGCGGGTCGGGACGGCGCTGGTAGCGTGCGCGGAGTCTCGGGAGGGACCGCGCCCCCATCGTCTAGCGGCCCAGGACGCCGCCCTTTCAAGGCGGTAGCACGGGTTCGAATCCCGTTGGGGGCACGCCGTGGTCGTGACCTACCGGGAGGTAGTCCGAGCTGTCGAGACCGTTCTGGCGGCGGCCGCATCGGCTGGGTGCGTCGACCCTTGCCAGCGGCGACCTCTTGCAAGGATGATATTCGCGTGCTGAAGACGGATCGACCGTGATCGGACGGATCCTCTCGCGACGTTGGCCCGCGCACCGTAGCGACTGCACGCCGCTCCTCTTCCCGCCGTCGACCACCTCGCAGGCGGACCACCGCCGGGTGCGTCGAGCCCGGGTGCTCTCGGGTCTGCGCACGTCCGGAGCGTGCCTCGCCATCGCCCTCGTGTGCTCCGGAGTGGCCACGATCGCGTCACCGAGCGGCGCCTCGCCAGCGAGCTCGGGAGGCTGGGGCGCCCCGACGATGATCGATCCGGGCTAGATCGGCGGTGGCCTCAACTCCGTGTCGTGCGCAGCGGCGACCTTCTGCGTCGCGGTCGATGGGGACGGCAACGGGGTAGGAAGCGCGCTCACGTACAACGGCCACGGCTGGTCGTCCGCCAAGAGCATCGACCCGCACGGCGGCGGGATCAA
>JBOGGB010000593.1:0-1808 GCA_050743605.1 Acidimicrobiales bacterium | reverse complement strand
CGCGTCGCTAGCCCTCGTCGCCGCGGCGGGCGTCGGCGGCCGCCTCGCGCCGGACGGGGGCCGGCCGGCACGTCGCCTCCCCGTGGCGATCGTCCAAGGGGGCGGCCGGCGCGGCGTGAGCCAGTTCGAGGTGGCGCCGTCCACCGTCTACGCCTCACAGGTCGCGGCGACCCGGAGGCTCCTTCGCTCCCCCGACCCTCCCGCGCTCGTGGTCTGGCCCGAAGACGTGGTCCGGGTCGGCGCCCACCTCTCGGGCACCTCCTCCGCGGCGTACCTGTCGTCGCTCGCGCGCCGGCTCGGCGCGACGGTGCTGGCCGGGGTGACCGAGACCGTCTCCACCACGGCATTCAGGAACGAAGCCGTCGCGTGGGGCCCGGAGGGGCACGTCGTCGGCGTCTACGAGAAGGTTCACCGCGTGCCATTCGGCGAGTACGTGCCCGACAGGGGCTTCTTCTCCCACTTCGCCAGCCTCGCCGAGGTACCGCTCGACGCGGTCCCCGGCCACGGCACCGGCGAGCTCACGACCCCCGCGGGTCGACTCGGGATCATGCTCTCCTTCGAGGTCTTCTTCGCCGCACGTGGGCGCTCCGCGGTGCGCGCGGGCGCCCAGCTGCTGGTCGTGCCGACCAACACCTCGTCGTACGCGACGACCCAGGTCCCCAGCCTCGAGGTCGCGGCCGACCGGTTGCAGGCGGTCGAGGAGGGGCGCGACCTCGTCCAGGCTGCGCCGACCGGCTACTCGACCGTCGTGGACGCGGACGGTGGCGTGCGGCAGCAGACCGCCCTCGGGCTCCGCCAGGTGCTCCGTGCCATTGTCAGCCTGCGCACGGGCCGAACCGTCTACGAGCAACTCGGCGACCTCCCGGTGCTCGTGCTCGCCGCCGCCTGCCTGGTGGCCGCCCTCGCCCTTGCAGCCTTCGACGTGCGGGTACGCCGCGTGCGCCGGCCCCGATCGCAGCGGCGGTCGCGCGCGTGGCTGCGGAGGTCGCGCCGGAGATGGGAGGGGGAGCCGGCGAGGCTCAGGGAAGGAAGAGCAGGGTGGCGTGGTGGGCGAACGAGGTGAGCGGCCCGGGCCAGACGCCGAACACGACGGTCACCGCGAGGCACAGCCCGATCGCGACGGCAGCCAACGGGGGGACCCGGACCC
The DNA here is from genome assembly GCA_050743605.1 of Acidimicrobiales bacterium. Lineage (GTDB taxonomy): Bacteria > Actinomycetota > Acidimicrobiia > Acidimicrobiales > RAAP-2 > JAJYVT01. The sequence continues at coordinate 661 of JBOGGB010000593.1, read as the reverse complement.
GGTCGGTGGTCACCACGTCGACGTCGTCGCCCGACTCGACCCCGCCGCGAGTGAGTGTGTCGAGGCCGAGCGTCGCGACCGGGGCGGTCCTGCCGACGAGCGCGAGCGTCTTGGGGTCCTCGTCCAAGAGGAGCGCCGCGTTCAGGCCGTCGAGGGTCGCGACGTTCCGGTCGGTCCCTGTCCACACCGGCCTGGCGGCGGCGGCCTGCGGCGCTCGTGGGTGGTCGGCCGGCTCGGGGGTGGTCGTGTCGGCCGGCCTCACCCACCCCGCGAGGAGCGGCACGGCCTCCTCTGCAGGGCTCTCGACGCCGGGCAGCGCGTCGTGCTCGGGGACCGGCGTGTACATGAGCACCGCCACCCGCAGGTAGAAGAAGGCCGCGACCGCCGCCGAGACCATCGCGATGACCGCAAGAGGGACCTGGTGGTCGACGGCGGCGAGCACGACCTGGAGCTTCGCCCACAGCCCGGTGGTGAACGGGACGCCGGCCTGGGCGAGGAGTAGCAGCGCGAATGCGAGCGCGAGGGCAGGACTTCGGCGCGCGAGCCCGCGGTAGGAGGAGATGTCGTGGGCGGCGTCCCCCCGCCGCCCGAGCACCGTCACGACCGCGAAGCTCCCGATCACCATGAAGGTGTAGGCGAACAGGTAGTACAGCGACGCGCT
>JBOGGB010000592.1:0-2881 GCA_050743605.1 Acidimicrobiales bacterium | reverse complement strand
TCTGCGCCCACGCCGCGAAGGCCGGTGTGCCGGCAGAAGTCATCGGGCTCGCAGGTGGCGCCAGGTTCGTCGTCGAGGGGCTCGTGGACGTCCCCCTAGCGGAGCTCTCGCAGGCCTCGGGCTCGCTGGCCGCGCGGCTCTCGCAGTCCTGAGGCAGCCCTCCCGTTCATTTCCCGTTCAGGGAGCGATCGCGCAGCTCGGCCAGTACCTCGTCCGGCACGGAGAGGCTGCCTCCTCCCGTGCCGACCGAGAGGTCTGGCTTCACGACGCCGTGATAGTCGGAGCCTCCAGTGGGGACGAGGCCGTTGCGCCGCGCCAGCGCGACGAGCGCAGCTCGCTCGTGCCGCGGGTACCGGCCGTAGTACGCCTCGATGCCGGCGAGACCCGCAGCGGAGAGCTCGGCTGCGACGCCGTCGAGGGCGCGCATGTCCAGGCCGAGCGCCAACGGATGTGCAAGGACCGCGACGCCGCCCGACGAGCGGGCCGCTGCCGCGATCTCGGCAGGAGTGACCCGCGCCTTGGCGACGTAGGCGGGCTGACCCTCACCGAGCCAGCGGTCGAAGGCGTCGGGAACGGAATCGGCGACGCCCCGACGGACGAAGAGGGCGGCCACGTGCGGACGCCCAGCGCTCTCCTCGCCGGCAGCTTCGGCGACGATGTCTTCGTAGGAGATCGGAATGCCCAGCTCCTCGAGCCTGACAGCGAGCCTGCGGTTCCGCTCCACCCGGTCATGGCGGAGCCGGGCCAGCTCCGCTTGCAGCGGGCCGTCGGCGTTCTCGACGAAGTACACGAGCACGTGGGCACTGCCTCCCCGGTACCTGCACGACACCTCGCAACCGGCGACCAGCTCGACTCCGAGCTCGCTCGCCCGGGCCCGAGCCCGGCCGATGCCGGCAAGCGTGTCGTGGTCGGTCAGCGCGACCGCGGTGCAGCCCGCCGCCGCGGCGAGCTCGGGAATCCGCTCGGGGGGGTCGGTGCCGTCCGAGCAGGTCGAATGCGTGTGGAGGTCGATCACTTGGCTCGCGCGCACGCTACCCCTGCCGTGCGCGTGGATCTCCGGGTGTGCCCAGTCGCCCCACCACGGAGCCCCGGCTCCCTACGGGCCCCTCCCCGCAGGCCGTCTGTGCGGCCGCCGCGCGTGCGCCTGGGTCAGCTCGTCCACCGACTTCGGTGGCAGCCATGCCCACCGGCCGGGCCCTCCGAGCAGCTGCCAACCTGTCCGGGTCTTCATCGTGTGGTGGACCCCGCACACGAGCGCGAGGTTGCAGAGCTCGGTCGCGCCGTGCCAGGAGAAGTCCCGCTTCCAGTGGTCGATCTCGAGGGTCTCCGTCTCCCCGCAACCGGGGACGACGCATTCCCGATCGCGCAGGAGGAGCGCGCTCCGCACCTTCCTCGGGATCGCCCGGGTGGTCGTGGTGACCGTGCGAACGTCGGTGCCGGAGGTCACGAGCAAGGTCCAGAGCGCCTCCCCGAGCAGGCTGCGCGCCAGGCCGACCGAGACCGGACCGGTCCCGGCGATCTCGCACATCTCGCCGTGTGCCACCTCCCCGCGTAGGAGCGCAGCCGCATCGACCCGGATCAAGAGCTCGGGCGGGCCCGACCGCTGAGTCGACGCCCTGCCGGTGACCAACCGGACGAGCGCGTCCGCGCGCAGCTGGTCGGCACGGAGGTGGGCGCCCGCCGCGTCTCGTGAGCCGAGGTCCCCCGCCGCGCCCGGGGCAGCCGAGGCGCCCGGTGTCCCCGCTGCGCGGCGCAGCCGGAGCCGGTCGTGCTCATGCCGCAGCGCCGTGAGGAGCGCCACGCCGTCCCGCGGGCCGACGCGGGCATCCAGACGGAGGCCGCCACCTGGCTCGATCCAGGTTCGGCAGTACCGGCGGGCGTGCAGCACGCGCTCCGATCGCACGGCGTCGAGCTCTCCCCGGAGCTGATGGACCAGCCGAGCGGCCTCCGCCCGCAACTCCTTGACCGACAGCTTGGCGGCGGTCCCGAAGAGCGCCTCCGCGGCTCTGGGATCGCTCGCAGCGAGCGGCGCGAGTGCGCCGGCCTGGTCGACCGAGAGATCACCCCGGCGGAATGCCTCTGCCAGCGGCGCGCACGTAGAGACCCTGTTGGCGACATCGAGCCTCCGGCGAGCCGTCCCCGTCGCGGTCCCAGTCGCGGACGCGAGCAGCAGCGGGGCCTCCCTCCCCGCGGCGCGGGCGAAGCGTAGGGTCGCGGCAGCGGCAACCTTCTCCAGGACGCCGGCTTCGCACGTGAGCTCGTGGGCCGCAAGGTGGGAGAGCCCCTCCGGAGGGGTCGTGGCGAGGACGCGGTGCATCGCCGCCACGGCCTGCCTGATCAGAGCCACCGCCTTCGCCATGGCGTCATCGGCACCGGACCCGCCGACGCAGCTCGGGTTCCTACTTTCCGGGCTTTCCGTGGGCACGCCCCAATAGTGCAGGGTCGACCTTGCTGGGAACTTGCCACGCGCTTTGCAGGAGACCTTGCTGCTGCAATACATCGATGCGAGCCTGTTGCCGTCGAGCTAGAGAAACCTGCCGGCCAGGCGCCCCGCGGGAAAGCCCTGCCGGTAGACTCCTGCGCGAACCAACGAACGGTCGTCGCCCACCGACCCGCGTGCGCCAATCGGCCTGCGTGGGCCGCCGCGCCGACCTGCGGAACCACAGGGGCGGAGCGCCAGAACTTGAAGGAAGCCTGCGGGGTCTTCGGGGTCTACGCGCCGGGAAGGCCGGCTTCGCACCTCACCTTCGACGGGCTCTACGCCCTCCAGCACCGCGGCCAGGAGTCGGCGGGCATGGCGGTCATCGACGGCCAGACCATCACGGTCGTGAAGGACATGGGCCTGGTGTCGGCGGTCTTCGACGAGCGGACGCTCTCGGGC
>JBOGGB010000591.1:0-2949 GCA_050743605.1 Acidimicrobiales bacterium | reverse complement strand
GGATGTAGGCGGAGATGTCCCCGGCCTTGGTCTCGACGATGGGCAATGCCGTCAACGACCCCGCACCTGCGACGTCGGAGAGCTTGGCGGCCCGCTCGAGGAGGCGGCTGTGGAGGTAGAAGACGTCGCCCGGGTAGGCCTCGCGGCCAGGCGGCCGCCGCAGCAACAAGGAGATCTGCCGGTACGCCTCGGCTTGCTTGGAGAGGTCGTCGTAGACGACGAGCGCGTCCTCGCCGTGCTCCATCCAGTGCTGGCCCATCGCGCACCCGGCGTACGGCGCGAGGTACTTGAACGGCGCGGGGTCGCCGGCAGAGGCGACCACGACGACCGTGTAGTCGAGCGCCCCGAAGCTCTCGAGGGTGCTCACGGTCTGGGCGACCGAGGAGTTCTTCTGGCCGATCGCGACGTAGATGCACTTCACGCCCGAGTCGCGTTGGTTCAGGATCGTGTCGACGGCGATGGTGGTCTTGCCGGTCTTGCGGTCGCCGATGACCAGCTCGCGCTGGCCGCGCCCGATCGGGGTCATGGAGTCGATCGCCTTGATCCCGGTCTGGAGCGGCTGGGCGACCGGTTGGCGCCCGACGATCCCGGGCGCCTGGACCTCCAGCCGGCGCGCGACGTCGGCGGCGACAGGCCCCTTGCCGTCGATCGGCTCGCCGAGGGCGTTCACGACCCGGCCGAGGAGCCCGTCGCCCACGGGCACCGAGAGGATCCGTCCGGTCGCCTTCACGACCTGCTCCTCTTCGAGGCTGTCGACTTCGCCGAGGACGACGGCGCCGATCGTGTCCTCGTCCAGGTTCAGCGCGAGGCCGAGCGTCCCGTCCTCGAATTCGAGCAGCTCGTTCACCGCGGCGCGCGGCAACCCCGAGACGCGGGCGATACCGTCGCCCACCTCCGTGATGCGGCCGATCTGCTCCGCCTCGACGAGCGGTACGTACTCAGACACGTGGCGCCGCAGCGCCTCGGTGATCTCCTGCGCGTTGATGGTCAGCTCGGCCATGTCAGCTCCCTCCTCGTCCTTCATCGAGCGCGCTGCTCCCGCGCCGCATGCGGCTCCCGTCCTCGGCGCGGCTCCCGTCCTCGGCGCGCGTGGCGCCACGGGCGGCCCGCCCGAAGCCGAGGTCGGTCCACCCTCCGGCCAGGACGTGCTCGCGCAGCCGCTGCAGGCGCCCGCGCGCCGTCGCGTCCATCTCGAGGTCGCCGATCTCGATCTCGACCCCGGCGAGCAGGGCCGGGTCGACGGTCACCTGCAGCTCTACGGGCGAGCCGGCGAGGCGCGAGAGCGTCTCGGAGAGCTGCCGGCGCTCGTCGGCGTCGACCTCTTGTCCCGCACGCACCCGCGCCACGCGCCAGCCGCGTGCGGCAGCCACCTGCTCGACGAGCCAGTCGAGCGTGCCCACCACGTCGCGGGGCCTGCCACCCGCGACGACGTAGTCGGCGAGCCGCAGCGTCGCGCGGTGGGTCTTCCCCGACAGCAGGTCGTCGACGAGCGCCTGGCGGAGGGCCGTGGGAAGCTCCCGGTCCGACAGCGGGGAGCGCAGCTCGGGCGTGGCGTCCACGATGCGCGCGAAGCGGAACAGCTCGTCCTCCACCGTCTCGAGGTCGGAGACCGAGAGGTCCTCGAAGACACAGACGGCGTACCCGCCGACGCGCTCGCGCGCCGCGCGGTGGCCGAGCAGCTCCTCTGTGCCGCTCCCGTGCTCGAGCTCCTGGCGCAGCCGGTTCGCCACCCAGGCGACGGCCGCGGGCACCTCCTGCGCGTGCACGGCACCCGCGACGAAGGCGCAGAGCCGGACCGCGGGGGCGCCGAGCTTTCCCGACAGGAGCTCCGCGAGGACCGCCTGCCGGGCGCGTGGCGGCACCGCAACGTCGGTCAGCGAGGCTCGCAGCTCCGAGTTGCGCCGCAGCAGCCGGTCGAGCGCCGCGACGTCCGACGCGAGGGCGGCGCGCTGCGCCGGTTCGGGCGACTCGTCCAGGACGGCCGCGGCGTAGCCCTGGACCGCAGGGTTCACGGCTCGTCCACGGCGGACGCGGCCGAGGCCGCGCCCGATGCACCTGCCTCCTGGCCCAACGCCCTCACGGCCTCCTCGATCAGCTCACGGTGCGCTGTCCGGTCCATCTCGCGCTGGATGATCCGCTCGACGACCTCGACCACCAGCTTCCCGAGCTGCTGAGCAGCCTCCTCCAGCGCACGCTGGCGGGCCACCTGGACCTCCGCGTCGGCGCTCGTGACCAGCCGGTCGTACTCGCGCTGGCCGCGGTCGCGTGCCTCGGCAGCGAGCCGCTCTGCGGTGCGCTGCGCCTGCTCGACGATCTCGCGCGCCTGGGAGCGCGCGTGCTCCAGTGCGGCGCGGCGATCCGAGTCGGCCCGTTGCGCCTCGGCCCTGGCCTCGTCCGCCGCAGCCAGCTCCGCACGGATGGCGTCCTGGCGCTCGCCGAGCATGCGGTTGATCGGTGGGAGGATGTACTTCGCGACAGCGAGGAGCACGACGATGAAGGCGATCAGCTCCGCGATGAACGTCCCGTTCGGGACGATGAAGACGTTCGAGACCATTGGAGCGCCGTCAGCCTCTCGCTACTTCTTGTAGAGCACGAAGATGAAGAGGACGCAGAAGGCGAGGTTGATGAAGTACATCGCCTCCACGAGGCCGACCGTCAGGAACATGATCGTGAACAGGCGGCCTTGCGCCTCTGGCTGACGTGCGACACCGGCGATGGTCTGGCTGCCGGCCAGGCCGTCGCCGATGGCAGCGCCGATGGCGCCGCCGCCGAGCGCAAGCCCGCCGCCGATCATGGCCCCGCCGAGCTGCAGGCCCTCTTGGGTCGGGGTGACTGACATGTGGGTCCTTTCCTCCTTTGACGAGATCGGGGCGTGTGGACGTTGCGATCAGTGCGCGTCGGTCGTCGACATCGCGCTGTCGAAGTACAAGATCGTGAGCAGAGCAAAGA
>JBOGGB010000590.1:0-1993 GCA_050743605.1 Acidimicrobiales bacterium | reverse complement strand
AGGTGGTAGTGGGGGTCGTGGCTCTGCCGCTGCTCATGGTGGGAGCCGGCGCTATCGTCGGCCACTACCGGCCCGGTCCCCTGCGGCTCGCCGGGCCCCTGGGCACTGGGGTCAACTGCCTCCTGATCGTGGCCCTCGCTACCAACCGGGTGACCGGGCCAGCGGTCGAGATGTTCTACGGCATCTCACTGCTCGCAGCGGCATGGGAGGGGCAGCCGGATTGCGAGATGACGGTGATCTCCAACCTGGCGCTCAGCCGTGACGACCAGGTGGGCTGCCCCTTGTTCTCGCCCATCGACCACCTTGAACGCCGTCGCCGAGGCGGTTCCGTAGCGACCCCGCCTATGTCTTCAACGACGGCAGAGTGAGCGTCTACGAGGACCACATCCTCCCGAGGATCCTCGACGTCGCCCTCGGCCGCCCCTTCGATGCCATCCGAGCTCGAGTGGCCGCACCCCTGGAGCGGACGGTGCTCGAGGTCGGTTTCGGCACCGGGCTCAACGTGCCCCACTATCCGTCAGCGGTTGCGAAGGTCGTTGCCGTCGACCCCTCTTTTGCCGGACGGAAGCTGGCCGCGGGGCGGCTTGCCGCGAGCCCCGTTCCGGTTGAATTCGCCGGCCTCGACGGGCAGGACCTGGGGCTCGAGGACCGAAGCATCGACCATGCCCTCATCACCTGGAGCCTGTGCACCATCCCTCACGCGTCTCGATGCCTCGCTGCGCACGACGGGGGCGGCGGTTCGCGAGGTACTCGGCTGGCATGCCTGGACCAGCACGAACGGCAAGTTCGGAGGCGTCGACGATTCCACAGTGCGCGCACGCAATGTCCTGACGGACCGGCTCCCCACACGCCGAGTGCTCGTAGAGGATCGGCGGGCCGTCGGGACTCGCCCAGCGATCACCCCATACGGTAAGGGCGACCAGTGCCGGTCCGAGGTCACGGCCCCTTTCAGTGAGCAGATACTCGTACTGCTCCGGCCGCTCGGAGTAACGGTGGCGCACCATGATCCCACCCACCACGAAGGCGTCCAGACGGGAGGCAAGGACGTTAGTGGCCACGCCCAGGTTGTGCTGGAAGTCGCCGAAGCGCGTGACACCCGCGAACAACGCATCCCGGACGAGGAGCAGGCTCCACCGCTCCCCGACCACGTCAAGGGTGCGGGCGATCGAGCACACCTGGTCCTCGTAGATCTTCCCGAGCATCAGTCCTCCAGTCTACCTGGCACTTGCATCACACAAGCCGCCTCCAGTATGGTCACTTTTGTAATGCAAGGTACTGGGAGGGAGTCCACCGTGGCCAGCTTCACCACGACGTTCGAAGTTGCTTGGCCTGCCGAGCAGGTGTTCGAGGCAATCCGGGACGTCCGCGCTTGGTGGTCCGGCACGATCGAAGGCGCCACCTCCGAGGTCGGTGACGAGTTCACCTACGAGGTGCCCGATATCCATTGGTGCAAGATCCGTGTCACTGAGGTCGACGCGCCACGCAAGATCTCGTGGCTCGTGCTCGACAGCAGGCTCACCTTCACCGATGTCAAGGATGAGTGGAACGACACGACGATCACCTTCGAGGTCTTGAACCAGGACCGGTCGACCCATGTCCGCTTTACCCACAGAGGCTTGACCCCGGAGATCGAATGCTACGAATCCTGTTCCAACGCGTGGCACGGCGACCGACATCAGCACCGGCCCGAACCGCAGGCGCCGTCCGGCGTCATCGAAGTCTGCGACGAGGTTGCGGGCGACCTGGGTCACCCACCGCTCGTTCGGGTTGGCGGTGACCCAAGCACGTGCACCACCCGTCGTTCGACCTCGATTACAAACAAGACGTAGTAGCGGCGCAATAAGACGGTGTCGACGCTGAAAAAGTCGGTCGCGACGATGCCTTTCGCCTGGGCACGGAGGAACTCGACCCAGGTAGGCCCGCAGCGTCGTGGCGCGGGCCGGAGGCCATGGCGCCGGAGCACGTTCGCGACGCTGCCCTTGGACACCGTGAC
>JBOGGB010000589.1:0-2709 GCA_050743605.1 Acidimicrobiales bacterium | reverse complement strand
ACTCCGAGGGGTCCGCGTGCTCGCGCGCGTCGACGTTCGCCACGACGGGGACCTCTGGCGCGGAGAACACCACGTCGCCGAGCGCCTTCCTGAGCGCCGGACGTGCGGCGGCCATGAGCGGCGTGTGGAACGCCCCGGACACCGGGAGCGGGAGGACCTTGCGCGCCCCGAGGTCGCGTGCGATCTCCGACGCGACGGCGACCGCGTCGGAGGTGCCGGCCACGACGACCTGCCCCGGCGCGTTGTAGTTCGCGACCCACACCTCGCCCTCTGCGCGGTGGCACGCGGCCTCGGCGTCGTCGTCGGAAATGCCGAGCATGGCGGCCATCGTCCCCGGCGCGTCCTCGCCGGCCCGAGCCATGGCGTCCCCCCGGGCGACCACCAGCACGGCGCCGTCTGCGAAACCCATGGCGCCGCTCGCCACGAGCGCCGTGTACTCCCCGAGCGAGTGGCCCGCGCAGGCGGCAGGGGAGAGGCCGACCCGCTCCACCGCGTCGAGCACCACCAGCGACTGGACCAAGGTCGCCAGCTGGGCGTTGGCCGTCTCGGTGAGCTCCTCCATGGCGGCGCCGCAGAGGAGCCGCCCGACGTCGCGCCCGGCCGCCTCCGACGCCTCGGCCACCACCTCCCACGACGGGTGGTCGACCCACGGCCGCCCCATCCCGGGTCGCTGCGACCCTTGGCCGGGGAAGGTAAAGGCGAGCACTGCGACCAGTGTGGCACGCGGGCGTGACCCGAGGCACGGGAGGTTCGTCGCCTGCGAGCCCGTCTCGTGGACGGATCATGAGGATCATGAGGAGGGAAGGCCGCCCTCAGCTGCCCTCACGTCGGCGCGGCGTGCCTCCGCCATCAGGATGGGGCTCCACACGGCGTGTGGGGGCGGGAGTGGCCGGCGACATCGTGGCTCGCCGCCTCTCGCCGGGGAGCACGAGCGTCTGTGTGCCGGGGGCCAGAATGGTAACTGAACTAATCATAAGTTGAGCTATCATTTCTGCGTGAAGCCGCGTGACGTCTTCGATCGGGACCACGAGTGGGACGACCTCGATCGATTCGTCTCCGCTCAGCGGGCCGGAACCTCGCTGGGCCTCGTCTACGGCCGCCGCCGGCAAGGCAAGACCTACCTGCTCGAAGCGCTCAGCGAGACCTTCGGAGGCGTGTACTTCGCGGCACTCCAGCAATCGCCTGCACAGAACCTCGCCCGGCTGGCAGAGGCGTACCGGGCGTCGAGCGGGTCGGGTGGGAGGGTCGTCTTCGATGAGTGGGAGAGCGCGCTTTCGTCGTTGCTGTCGCTTGGGGATCGTGCGGGAGCGCCAGTGCCGATCGTCATCGACGAGCTCCCCTACCTCCTCGAGGGCGCTCCCCAGGTCCCGTCGGTCCTGCAATCGATCCTGCGTCCTCGCTCCGCGGCGGCCCAGCGCTACTCGACCCGCCTCATCCTCTGTGGCTCCGCGATGTCGACGATGCGGGGGCTGCTTGCCGGATCGGCGCCGCTTCGGGGCAGGGCCTCCCTCGAGATGATGGTGCACCCGTTCTCCTATCGCGAGGCGGCGCGGTTCTGGGGGATCGAAGATCCTCAGCTCGCGCTGATGCTCCACGCCCTCGTCGGGGGCACCCCCGCGTACAGGGACATGTGCGCGTCGGCGCCTTCCTCGGTGTCGCAGCTCGAGCGCTGGATATCGTCCACCCTGCTCAACCCGGCATCGGCCATGTTCCGGGAAGGACGTGTCCTTCTCGCCGAGGAGAGCCGGGTTGCCGACTCAGCCCTGTACTTCGCGGTCCTCGCGGCCATCAGCCAGGGGGCGACCCGGCGGGGCGAGATCGCATCCCTTCTCGGGCGGTCCGAGCAGAGCCTGGTGCACCCGATCACCGTCTTGACCGATGCCCAGCTGATCGAGCCCCTCTCCGACGCGCTGCGACAACGACGAACGACGTACCACGTGGCCGAACCGGTGCTCCGGTTCCACGAGCTCGTCATCGCCCCCAACGAGCCCCGTCTGCTTCGCCGGCTCGCCGCGCAGGTCTGGCGGGAGGTGTCCGACACGGTGTCCTCGAAGATCTACGGACCTCACTTCGAGCACCTCGCGAGATTGTGGTGCCTCGAGCACGCCTCCGAGAAGTCGCTCGGAGGCACGGCGAGCGAGGTGGCGCCAACGGTCGTGGCCTGCAGGGAGCACGCTGGGGGACACGAAGTCGACGCCGTCGTGCTCGAGTCAGAACCCGGCCAGCGGGACCGGATCACTGCGATCGGTGAAGCCAAATGGCGCACCGCGAGGGCGGGAATCGGACAACTGGAGCGGTTGGAGCACGTCCGCACGCTTCTCCACGCTGAGAGTGCAAAGCTCCTGCTCTTCTCGCGCTCGGGCTTCACTCCTTCGTTGACGGACGGGGCACTTGCCAGAAGAGATGTCGAGTTGGTCGACTTGCCGAGACTGTACGGCGGCGCTTGAGCCGATCCTCGGTCCGGAACAGCCGGGTCTACCTCAGGAATTGCGCACTGATGGTGGCTGCCGCGCGGAACTGGGCGGCGCTGGTGGGGCGATCCGCCCGAACGCCAGGCGGGATTCAGCTCTCGTCGCGGTCCGGGCGCTTGAGCCGAGGATCAGGTCCGCCGCATCGACCAGGTCGAGACGGCGAGTGTCCGGCCGTGAACGGTCTCGGTCACCGAGATGGCATAGGTGCCGGGGTGGCTGCCCCCGCTCACCGATGCCG
>JBOGGB010000588.1:0-4930 GCA_050743605.1 Acidimicrobiales bacterium | reverse complement strand
GGTCGACGTGGTGGCGGCCGGGCACCGGGGAGACGACGCCACCGCACGGAGGGCGCTCGGCTCGGCCGACCCCCGGCTGCGCGAGGCCGGCCTGGGTGCAATGGCTCGCGCGGGTGTGCTCGAGGCCGCCACTCTCGCGCGCGTGCTACGCGAGGACCGCGACCCCGCCGTGCGGCGCCGCGCGTGCGACCTCGCGGGGACGCTCCAGCCCTCACCCCCCCTCCTCGCGGCTTTGCGGGCCGCGCTCGGCGATCCCGACGCGCTCGTGGTGGAGGCCGCATGCTGGGCGCTCGGAGAGTCGCAGTCGGCGTCGCTGGACGAGCTGTCGGTAACGGCGCGCTCGCATCCCGACGCCCGGGCGCGCGAGGCGGCCGTCGCGGCCATCGGCAGCATCGGCGATCCCCGCGGCCTAGCGGCCGTCCTCGCCGCCCTGGACGACCGGCCGAGCGTGCGACGGCGAGCCGTGGTAGCCCTCGCCGCCTTCGACGGCGAAGAGGTGCGGGCCGCGCTGCAGCGTGCGGCCACCGACCGCGACTGGCAGGTGCGCGAGGTCGCGGAGATCGTCTCCGAAGCCGATCCCGAGCAGGAGCCAGGCCCCGACCTGGAGACGCCCGGGTAGCCTCGTCGCGGGTCAGCGCTCGGCCGACGCAAAGAGCGGCTGGAGCCGATCGAAGGACTCGATGCAGCGCCCAGCACCAAGGACGACGCACTCGAGCGGCATCTCGACGAGGTGCACCGGGACCCTGGTCGTCTCGGCCAGACGCTGGGTGAGACCGCGCAGCAGCGCTCCGCCGCCGGTCAGATGGACACCTTGGAAGATGATGTCCTGGGCGAGCTCGGGGGGAGCCTCCCCGAGGCAGGACGCGGCGGCGTCGAGGATCTGGGCCACCTGCTCGGTCACAGCGGCGCGCACCCCCGCGGAAGTCAGTGCGACCGTCCGCGGCATCCCCGTCGCCACCTCGCGCCCGCGCACCTCGGCGTCCGGCTCGTCCACGTAATGGGCGGCCGAGCCGATCGCGAGCTTGACCGCCTCAGCCGTGCGCTCGCCGATCGCCACGCCGAAGTTCGTCCGTACGTACGACTGGATCGCGGCGTCGAGGTCGAAGCCACCACAGCGGATCGCGCGCATCGCGACGATCCCGCCCAACGAGATCACCGCCGTCTCCGACGTGCCACCACCGACGTCGACGATCATCGATCCGAGGGGCTCGTCCACCGCGATGCCTGCGCCGATCGCTGCCGCGAGAGGCTGCTCGATGAGGAAGCAAGAGGAGGCACCGGCACTGCGCGTCGCTTCGATCACCGCCCGCCGCTCCACCGCGGTGATCGCGGAGGGTACGCACACGAGCACCTTCGGCCTGCTGATCCTGCTCACCCCGACGCGGCGCAGGAGCACGTGGATCATGCGCTCGGTGATCTCGAAGTCGGTGATCGCCCCTTGGCGCATGGGCCGCACGGCCACGATGTACCCGGGGGTCCTTCCGATCATCTGCCACGCTTCGTCCCCCATCGCGAGGACGCCCTTCGTGCGGGTGTCCATCGCGATGACCGTGGGCTCGTTCAGGACGATGCCCTTCCCCTTCACGTACACGAGGGTGTTGGCCGTGCCGAGATCGATGGCGAGATCGCGGGACATCGGCCGACATGGTACGCACCTGGGGGCGATGCCAACCGAGGAGGCCCGCTCGGTAACCTCCCTCCGTGCACTGGGGGCCCTCCGAGGACGATCCCGAGGACCCGGAGTCCGGCGCAGGCGGGTGGGTGCCGCCGGAAGCCCGCACCTGGCGACACCCCTCCGAGCTCCACGCGGCCCGCATGGCTCAGGTGCTCACCGTCGCGCAGGGCTGGCGACGCGGGCCGGCGGTCGCGGTCGGGACGGCAGCCGTGATGGCGATCGTCGCCGGTGCGCTGCTGCTCGCCAACACCGGCACGACCCGAGGCGCCCCGCCGCTCGACACCGTGTCGGTCGGCAGGCCTACGGCCAGCCCGTGCTGCACGCTGCCCTCGGCGCGCGCTCGTGGCGCGGAGCACGAGCTGGTCTCCATCGAGCCGATCGCCGACCGGACGGGCCCAACCGCCTGCGGCGTCGTGGTCGGTACCGGGTTCGTCGCCACGACGAAGGCCGCACTCTCCGGTGCGCGCCGGGTCCGGATCGTCACGACGACAGGAAAGCTCGTCGACGCGCGCGTGCTCGCTCAGGACAGCGTGACGGGCATCGTCCTCCTGCGCCTCAGCTCATCGCTGCCCGCCGCGCCGACGGATGTCAAGGCCACCCTCGGTGCCGGAACTTCCGTGCTCACCGTCGCCATGCGGCCAACGACGGGCGGGCGGGCGCCGGAACCCATCTGGACCTCGGCGACCGTCGTCTCGGTCGGAGTCCCCTCGAGCGCCGCACCGTCTGCGTCCGTGGCGGAGATCACGGTCCGAGGGGCGGCGCCGGCGATGCCCGGCGAGGCGCTCGTCGACACCCAGGGCCGTGTCGCGGGCATACTCTCCGGAGCGCGCGGCTCGGAGCGGTCGTTCCTCCCGATGCCGCTCGTCGTCGGCGTCAGCGACGAGCTGGAGTCCGCCGGCGCGGTCCGGCACGGCTGGCTCGGGATCACCGACTCGACACCGCTCGGATCGACAGGCGCGCAGGTCTTGTGGGTAGACCCGCAGGGCGCGGTGGCGCACGCGCTGCGCGCCGGGGACGTGATCGTGCGGGTCGACGGATGGCGGGTCCGGTCGGCCGCCGACCTCCGCTCGATGCTCTACCTCATGGCGCCCGGGGCCCGGGTCTCGGTCGAGGCGCAACGCGGGTCGCAGCTCGTCCGGACGGTCGTCAAGCTCGCCCCCTCGCCATAGCATCGTCTTCGTGTCGACGAACGACCCCTTCCAGGGTCTGCTGCAAGACCTCCTCAAGGTGATCGGAGGAGCGCCCGGCACCCAGCATGCGTGGCTCGACGCGGCGAGGTCCCTCGCGCACGGGGTAGCCACCGACGGGGAGACGGAGCACAATCCCGACCCCGTGGTGCGGATTCGCTTCGAGGAGCTGGGTCGGGTCGCCGAGCTCCATGTCGCCAATGCCACCGGCCTGCCGTTCGACCGCTCGCCGGTCCTCGTCCCGGTGGGACGCGGTGCCTGGGCGCTGCGCGCACTGGACGCGTGGGCGCCGACGCTCGGGCGGATCGTGGAGGCGCAACGGGCCGCCCCCCAGCCACCGGCGCCGCTCGAGGGCTCGAGCGACGTCGAGGCGCTGCTCGCACGCTTTGCGACCACGCTCGGCCCCGTGTTGGTGGGTATGCAGTTCGGCTCCGCAGCCGGCCATCTGGCGCAGCGGACCCTCGGTCAGCACGCGTTGCCGCTGCCGTGGCCCCACTCGACCGAGATCCTGGTGGTTCCCGAGAACGTCCAACGCTTCACCGAGGAGTGGAGCCTCCCCGAGGACGAGACCCGGCTGTGGGTGTGCCTCCGGGAGCTGACCGCGCACGCGGTGCTCGGGCGCCCGCACGTCGCCGAACGGATCCACGAGCTCGTGGACGCGCTGTCCGTGGAGATGGTCGCCACCCACCACGGCCTCGCCGAGCGCCTGGGGGGCCAGGCCGACGATCCCGAGGCGCTGCAACGCCTCCTCTCGGATCCCGAGGCGCTGCTCGCGGACTTGCTGACGCCTGGCCAGCGGCGCACCTCCGAGGACCTGGTGGCGCTCACCACGGTGGTCGGGTCCTACGTCGACCACGTGACCCGGAGCCTCGCGGTCACCCTCGTCGGGGCGGCGGCGCCGCTCGGCGAGGCCTGGTACCGCTACCGCATCGAAGAGCCCGCCTCCGAGCAGGCCGCCGCCACCCTCTTCGGGCTCGACCTCGGTCGCCAGCAGGTCGACCGGGGAGCCGCGTTCATCCGGGGAGTGCTGGAGCGTGCCGGAGAGGAGGGTCTCCAGAAGTTGTGGAGCGATCCCCGCCACCTTCCGACCCCTGCCGAGGTCGACGCGCCCGGTCTCTGGCTCGAGCGGATCTCGCTCCCCGAGCTGCCAAGGCCCTGAACAGCTCGTGCACGGCAGCTGCCCACGGCAAGCATTCGCCGGCGTGTCGGCGTGTCGCCGGCTACTCGGCCGTGTCTCCGGCTACTCGGCCGGCTCCTCCTCGGGGAAGCCGAGGTCCCATTCGAGCGAGAGGTTCTCGCGCTCCGCGTCGCGCACGACGCGCTCCCGGTTCCGGCGGAACTGGGGGTCATGCGGCGGCAGCAGCACGAGCCGGGCGAGCACCCGATCGCGGAAGGCGTCGACCAGCTCGGGGTCCCCGTCCTCAGGCTGGACCTCCCAGTGAGGGGCGACCGGTCCCAGGTAGACGATGCGGACGTGCCCGACGGGCGGAGGAGCAGGTTCGGTCGTCGGTTCCAGCATCCGTCCAGCGTAACCGCTGCGTCCGGTCTCCCGCGCCGGCGCGCGCGCCATGCTGCGGGCCGCCCGTACGGCGAGGGGCTCCGGCTGTCACCGAATTGCCGCGAAGGGAATCGTGTCAATTTCGTTGCACCGCGACTAGTGTGGCGCTTCGACAAGGGAGCTCACCCATGAACATGGACTGGATGGCACGGGGAAAGTGCCGCGACATCCCACCTGCGGTCTTCTTCCCGAGCGACGGGTTGGGCGTGCAGGCGGCCCAGAAGGTCTGCGAGGGGTGCCCCGTCGCGCGGACATGCCTCGAGTACGCGCTTGCCAACCGGATCGACCACGGCGTCTGGGGAGGCTGCTCCGAGCGTGAGCGCCGGCGAATCCTGAGGCGCCGTCGAGTGCCGGTCGCCGCGACCGCCCTCACCGCCGGCATCTGAGGCCCGGCATCTGACCGCGGGCATCTGAGGCCCGGCGGTCGGACCTCAGCCGGCCGCGACCTCCGAACGGCGAGCCATCGCGCGAGCCCGGCGCACCCGGCGTCGCTCACGCTCGCTCATGCCC
>JBOGGB010000587.1:0-2529 GCA_050743605.1 Acidimicrobiales bacterium | reverse complement strand
GTGGCGAACGGCCTGGCGCCGAAGCGGTCCGACAGGTAGCCGGACGCCGGTCCGGCTACCAGGAACCCCGCCGTGAGGGGCAGCATGTAGATCCCGGCCCATAGCGGCGTCTCGACGAAGCTGTATCCGTGCAGCGGGAGCCAGATCCCCTGCAGCCAGATGATGAGCATGAACATCAGCCCACCCCGCCCGACGGAGGCCAGCAGACCGGCGATATTGCCGGCGGCGAACGCGCGCAGGCGGAAGAGCCGCATGTCGAACATCGGCTCGGCGGCCTTCATCTCGACGACGACGAACGCCGCCAGCAGCGCGACGCCTCCGATGAGCATGCCCAGCACGAAGGGGTCGAGCCAGCCCATCGTCGAGCTGCCGTAGGGCTGCAGCGCGTAGGTGATGCCGACGAGGACGGCGACGAGGCCGACTCCGAAGAGGAGGTTGCCCGGGACGTCGAGGCGGCCGCCCTGCTTCACGCTGACTTCCCGGAGCTTCAGGTAGGCCCAGACCGTGCCGAACAGACCGATGGGAACCGAGACGTAGAAGATGAGGTGCCAGTCGACGGTGGCGAGGAGGCCGCCAACCACGAGCCCGATGAACGATCCCGCGATGGCGGCAACCGCGTTGATCCCGAGCGCCATCCCGCGCTCGTTCTCAGGGAAGGCGTCGGTCAGGATGGCGGTCGAGTTCGCCATGACCATCGCGCCGCCCACTCCCTGAACGACCCGCATCGCGATGAGGTACAGCGCCGCCGCCGAGCCACCGAAGTAGGTGAGGGACGCGGCGAGTGACCCCGCGGTGAAGATGGCGAAGCCGAGGTTGTACATCTTCACCCGGCCGAACATGTCGCCGATCCGCCCGAACGCCACCACCAGCACTGCCGTCACGACCAAGTAACCCATGAGCATCCACAGGAGATAGCTGCTGTTGGACGTCGTGAGAGGGTTGATGTGGATGCCACGGAAGATCGCGGGGAGAGAGATGAGCACGATCGACGCGTCGATCGTCGCCATCAGCACCCCGATGGTCGTGTTCGTGAGAACGATCCACTTGTAGCCGTTCGAAGGGCTCGTCCCGGCAGCACCCTCGGCCCTGCCGACGGTGCCGGCGGTGCTCAACTTGACTCCACGTCGGAGCGATCCCGACGCGTGCGGGAGGGCGACGAGCCTCGGGCGCCGCGGGTGACCTGGGTGGGGATGCCGCGGGAGGACCCTCCACGAGCGGGGTACTCGGGCGTCTCCGGGGCCCGCGCAGCAAGCGTCTCGAGGACGTCGAGGAAGGCGACGACCTGCGCCTCGCTCAATCGGTCGAAGATCTCGCGGGCGGAGCGTCGTTCCCGCGCGGACGCACGCGCCGCGAGAGCGTGCCCGCGCTCGCTCGGCGCGAGTCGCACGACGCGGCGATCGCGCGGGTCGGGCCGCCGGACCGCCAACCCTTGTGCGACGAGGCGATCGGCCAGCACGCTCACGGTGGCGCCCATGACGCCGAGCGCAAGAGCCAGCTGTCGCATGCTGAGTCCGTCATCTGGCAGGAGCAGCAGAGCTCGCAGCTGGTGGGCGGTGATCGACCCGCACTCCTTGTGCACGTCAGCGGGGACCGTCGCCGCGAGCCGGGCACGGACGATCGGCCGGAGCTCCAGGTAGCGGCGCACAGCCTCGTGCCGGTCCTTCCCCTGCCGCGGTTCGGGCGTCTCCACGTCGTCTCTCCTCCTTCCCCTCTTCCTTTCCCGCTGCGCCGGACCCCCCGCTGCGCCGGACCCCCCGCTGCACCCGGTAGTTAGCTTAGATGGTCTAAGTATCTGGGCAGCGCGGTCCTCGCGTCCCCGACCGACGCCGCACGCCCGATCGCTGTGGACGATCCCACGGTCACGCCGCACGCCGGGACTACCATGGCAGCAATGTCCTCGGGGTTCGCTCCGCGCTGATCGATCGGGCAGCCGGGGCAGAGCGGAACAGGCGTGTCGAGCGTCGAAGAGCTGCGTGCGTACTGCATCGAGACGCTCCTTTCGTGCCCGGAGGAGCGCGTCTACTTCAAGGACCGCGACGGCCGTCGCATCCTGGTCAGCGCGGGTTCGCTCGCAGTGCTCACGATCGACGGCGAGGTCGACGACGTCGTCGGCAAGACGAACGACCAGCTGTTCGAGAAGGAATTCGCGGCGGCGGCCAACGAGGACGACCGCCGGATCCTCGAGACCGGCGAGACGATCGTGTCCAAGGTGCGCAAAGTGTTGATCCCCGGACAGCCCGAGATGTGGGTGCAGACGACGAAGATGCCGTTCAAGGACCCCTCAGGCGAGATCATCGGGACGTTCGGCATCACGCGGGACTTGACCGCGCAGATCCAAGCCGAGCAGGCGCTCGAGCACCTCGCCCTCCACGACCCCCTCACGGGGCTTCCGAACCGCGCGCTCATCTTGGACCGCCTCGACCAGCTGATCGCCAGGTCCCGGCGCGAGGACCTCCACAGCGCCGTCATCTTCCTCGACCTCGACGACTTCAAGGAGATCAACGACAGCCTCGGCCACATGGCGGGCGA
>JBOGGB010000586.1:0-4840 GCA_050743605.1 Acidimicrobiales bacterium | reverse complement strand
TCATGGAGGTCGATTCTGGCGAGTTCGTGGCCGGACGAGAGGTGGACGAGCTGAGCTGGGTCGACCTTGGCGGTGCTGCGCACCAGCTCACCTACGAGCGGGACCGCGAGTTGCTGGTCTCGCTCGGCGCGGCGGTCCACGACCTGTTCACCTCGCGACCCTGACCCTGCGCCGTGTGCGGGCGGATCGCGCAGAGCGAGCCGAGCAGGTATGCCCAGCGCCTGGGCGCGCTCGTCGACCTCGGGGACGACTGGCGCCCGAGCTGGAACATCGGTCCGACCGCACCGGTCCTCGGAGCACGTTCGCGTGACGGAGAGCGCGTGCTCTCGGCGTTCGCGTGGGGGCTCCTTCCCGGCTGGTGCGACGATCCGAAGGCGGCCTCGCGCGCCTTCAACGCGCGGGTGGAGTCGGTGGCGACGAAGCCGATGTTCCGCCAGGCGTTCCGACGCCGTCGTCTCCTCGTGCCGGTGGACGGCTTCTACGAGTGGGCCCGGATCCCTGGACCGTCGCGCAAGCGGCCGTACTTCTTCGAGCGCGCAGACGGCGATCCCGTCGTGCTCGCAGGGCTGTGGGAAGACTGGACGCGTGACGGCGACCGGCGACTGACCGCCACCGTGCTCACCTCGAGGGCAGGCCTCGACATGCCGGTCCACGACCGACAGCCTGTCGTGCTCGAGCCGGAGGACTGGGCGCGCTGGCTCGAACCGGGCACCGGGGATGACGAGCTCTTGGGGGCCGCATCAGAGCCCAGGGCCGGGGTTCTCGTGCACCACGCCGTCAGCGCCGAGGTGAGCTCGGTGCGCAACGACGGCCCGCACCTGGTGAGTGCCGTCGACCCGGAGCCGGGCTCCCCGGACTGACGTCTACGGGGCCCGGCTCTTTCGTCCCCGGCTCTTTCGTCCCCGACTCCCCGCCGAGGACCTCGACCGAGCCGTCAGGGGCGGGGAGGGAGCGGCGGTGGCACCCGCGACGGGCGGGTGGTCGCGTCCGGCGGCACCGCCGCGGGGGTACGCGCGAGCCCCTCGAGCACGAGGGCGATCGCGCGCTCCAGCTGCGGGTCCGCGCCGGCCGCCCAGTCCTGGGGCGCCATGGGCACCTCGATGTCGGGGTCGACTCCGTGGTTCTCCACGCTCCACCCGAGGTCGGTGAACCAGAACGAGTACCGCGGCTGGGTCGCGCTCGTCCCGTCG
Source organism: Acidimicrobiales bacterium (assembly GCA_050743605.1). Classification (GTDB taxonomy): domain Bacteria; phylum Actinomycetota; class Acidimicrobiia; order Acidimicrobiales; family RAAP-2; genus JAJYVT01. The sequence continues at coordinate 3,650 of JBOGGB010000586.1, read as the reverse complement.
ACGAGGGTGTAGCGCCCGTCGATCCCGATTACGCCGCCCCACGTGCGCGTGCCCACGATCGGGCCGAGGTCGAGCTGGCGGAACCCTGCGGCGACGATGTCGCCGTCCGAGCCGGCCTGCTCGTTCGTCACGAGGACGCGTGGGCCGCGTGGCGCGTGCGGCGGGTAGGTCACCGGGCCCATGTGGCGCGGGACGTCCCAGGCGCGCACGGTCCTGCCGAGCGTCTCGAGGACGAGCGGCGAGGTGTGGCCTCCGCGGTTGTCCCGAACGTCGATGACGAGACCCTCGCGCGCGACCTCGACGCGCAGGTCCCGGTGCAGCTCCGCCCAACCGGTTGCGATCATGTCGGGGATGTGCACGTAGCCGACGCGTCCTTCGGTCGTGGCGTGCACGTGCGCCCGTCGCTCTGCCACCCAACGCTGGTACCGCAGCGGGCGCTCGTCGCCGAGCGGCTCTACGACCACCTCGCGCGTGGTGCCCGACGCGTCGCGCACGGTCAGCTCGACCGGCTTGCCCGTCGAACCGACGAGACCGGAGGCGGGGCCGAAGGTCGGATCGACCGTCCTGCCGTCCACGGCCACGATCGCGTCTCCGGGCGACAACCCTGCTCCTGGGGCGAGCAGGGGGGCACGTGCGCTCAGCACCGAGGACTCGCCCGGGAGCAGCCGCGCGACGCGCCAGGTGCCGTCCGCGTCCCTCTCCAGATCGGCGCCGAGCAGGCCGAGCGCGCGCTCTGCTTCCACCGGCCGGGGAGGCGGGGTCTCGTACGCGTGCGACGCGCCGAGCTCTCCTTGGACCTCCCACAACAGCTCGGAGAGGTCGTCGCGCGTGGCGATCCGCTCGAGGAGCGGGCGGTAGCGCGCGACCACGCCGTCCCAGTCCACTCCGGCCATGTCGCCGACCCAGAAGTGGTCGCGCATGAGCCTCGCCGCCTCGTCGTACATCTGCGCCCATTCGCGCGGTGGCTCCACCTCGATGCGGATGCGGTGGAGGTCGACGTCGACCACGTCGGGGGAGGGCTCTCCGTGGGGGGCTGTCTCGACCCGGCGGTCCGCGGGAAGCGCCCGGAGCTGGGCGCCGTCCCGGACGACGACGGTCTTCCCGTCGCCGCTCACGTCGTACGAGTCGAGCGGGTCGACGAGCTGCATCTCGTGCCCCTGGGTGAGGTCGAACCTGACGAGCCAGGCACGAGCCGGCTTCGCATTGGGCCCCGCGCGGCCCTCTCCGAGAACGCCCTCGATCGGTTCGGACAGCCAGAGGAAGCCGTCGTGGGCGGCGCGCAGCTGTGCGTACCTTCCTGCCGCGACGGGGAAGGGGACGACGCGCTCGGCCAGCCCTTCACGGTCGATCTGGACGAGCGGCGGGGCTCCCTCGACCCCTCCTCCGCCACCACCGTCGCCACCGCCTGCACCGTCGCCACCGCCATCACCGTCGCCACCGTCGCCACCGCCACCGCCACCACCACCGTCGCCACCGTCGCCACCGTCGCCACCGTCGCCCGCGTCCTCGTCGTGCGCGCCGCCCTTCGCGTCGGGCTTCGCGTCTCCGTGCCTGGGCCGGCCCTCCGGCTCGGCGTCGAATGGCGAGGTCGCCGTCGCTGCGAGGGGGACGAGGTACGGGCGAACGCCCGCGACGAAGGAGAGGTCGAAGACGAAGGCGTCGTAGAGCGGGTCGAACGTCCTGGCCGAGAGGAATGCGAGATACTTCCCGTCCGAGCTGAACGCGGGCTCGTCGTCCACGAAGCGCAGCGGCGTGACCTCGATGACGTCGCCGGTGGCGACCTCGGCCAGCTTGATGTGCCGGAGCGGGTCGGGGCCTGCCTCCGACCACGCGAGGTAACGCGAGTCGGGCGAGAACGCGAGGCCGCTCGCGTCGCCGTGCTCCGAAGAGGAGACCGTGGAGAGACCGCCGTCCTCGAGGTGGACGAGCACGACGCGCCCGTCGTGCGTCGCGACTGCGGCGGACGCGGCGTCGGGCGAGACGGCCATGTCGAGCACCCGGCCGAGCGCGCCCGAGCCGATCCGCCGGCGCGCTTCAGGCAGCGGGCCGTGTGCAGGCACGATCTCGATCGCATCCTCGCCATCGGCGTCGGTGACGAACAAGACCTTCGCCGCCTCGGCCGCGCCGACCGCGGTGGGAAGTCGTCCCCGCACGCCTCTGCCGCCGCCGAGCAGCCGCGCCGGGCCCTTGTCGTGGGTGAGCCAGTGGATCTCGCCCCGCGCCTCGACGGCGCTCGCCCGGCCGTCGTGATCCGGGGCGTGGTCGCCGAGCACCTCCGCGACCCTGACGGAGTGGGCAAGGCGGCCGCTCCTCGGCGCGCCGAGCGCCACCTCGATGCGGGTCGGAGCCGAGTCCGAGGCCAGCTCGCCGATCCGGTAGAGCTCGCCGGCGCACTGGTACACGACCGCACGCCCGTCGCTGGACGCGGCGCGCGCGTAGAAGTCGGAGTGGTCGCTGTGGCGCCGCAGGTCGGATCCGTCGGGAAGCGCGGAGTAGACGTTGCCGTAGCCTTCGTGGTCCGAGACGAACGCGATCCGCTCGCCGACGACCATCGGGTCCTCGAGCTGACCGCGGAGGTGTGCCAGGTACGGCGCGAACTGCCCGCGCCCGTCTTGGTCGATCCACAGCGCGGCTGCCGTCCCGCCCCGGTAGCGCTTCCAGGAGGCTCCACGGCGCAGGTTCTGGTTCACGCCCAGGACGACCGCGCCCCCCGGCCCCATGCCGAGCGCGCTGATCGGGCCGTACCCGAGCCGCACGAGCCCCGATCCGTCGACGGCGACGGAGTACGCCCACGTCCTGCTCCGGAAGGGCTCCGCAGCGGCCGAGACGAAGAGGACGCGTCCGTCGGCCGTCCAGCCGATGGGGCGCGTCCAGTCGTCGCCGAGGTAGGTGAGCCGCCGGGTGTCCTCGCCCTCGGTGGAGACGCAGAACACCTCTCGAAGGCCGTCGCGGCGGCTCGCGTACGCGACCCACGCCCCGTCGGGCGACAGGGCCGCGAAGGAGGCCGGGGCACGGTCCGCGGTGAGCCGTCGGGCGATGCCGCCGGTCGCCGGCGCCAGCCAGACGTCGTCGTCCGCGATGCACGCGATCCGGTCGCCCTGGATGCTCGGGAACCTGAGGTAACAGGGCTCGGCCACGGGGCGCGACGGTACCCGACCGCCGGAGCCGGGACGAACCTCCGAGGGGCCCGTTGGTGCGGCTCGGCACGGCGCGGGGAGGTGGGACGCCGCGCCGCCCTCGCACGGCGTCGCCCGGCTCCCGGGCCGGCGGCCTAGGATCGTGAGGCCTGTGACGCGGCGCAGGTCACCTGGAGAGGTGCGAGAGCGGCCGAATCGGACTCACTGCTAACGGGCGGCTCGCTTTCCTCCTCACAGGGGCCACAGCAGCAGGTTCTTACGAACACGCAGGTCATTCGCCATATTTGGCCGTAGCGCCTTTTAGCCGCGTGTCGCCGTTGGCGGCCACTCGTGGCGTCGTGAGGTTGAATCAGGGTTGAATCGGATTACCGGGGTCGACTTCACTTTTGGTGACTTCGCCCAAGTGTCAAGGGCTCTAGTCCGGGCATCTGGTACGTCAGTAGACCCACAACCCCCCCGGTGTTGGTACGTCTGCAGCCCTAACACCCCCCCTGTTCTGGTACGCTCGTACGG
>JBOGGB010000585.1:0-3177 GCA_050743605.1 Acidimicrobiales bacterium | reverse complement strand
ACTATGAGATCATGGCACCCGTGCCCACCACCACCGACATCCGCAGGATCTCCGCGCGCGCCGCAGGCGTCACGCCGTCGGCCACCCTCACGGTCGACGCGAAGGCCAAGGCGTTGCAAGCCGCGGGCGAGCGCGTCATCGGCTTCGGCGCGGGGGAACCGGACTTCCCGACGCCGCCGCACGTGGTGGAGGCCGCCATCGCCGCGTGCCGTGACCCCCGTGCGCACCACTACACGCCGACGCCAGGGCTGCTCGAGCTGCGAGAAGCGATCGCGCGCAAGACGCGCCGCGACTCGGGATACGACGTGAACGCGCAGCAGGTGATCGTCACCAACGGCGGCAAGCAGGCGGTCGCCAATGCCTTCACCGTGCTGTGCGACCCCGGCGACGAGGTGCTCGTCTGCGCGCCGTACTGGACCACGTACCCCGAGTCGATCGCGTTGGCCGCCGGCGTCCCCGTCCCCGTGTTCGCAGGAGCGGACCTGGGGTTCCGGGTCACCCTCGAGCAGCTGGAGGCCGCGACCACTTCCCGGACGAAGGTGCTCCTCTTCGTCTCGCCGTCGAACCCGACCGGCGCCGTCTACCCCCGAGAGGAGATCGCCGCGATCGGGAGCTGGGCGAGCGACCGCGGGCTGTGGGTCGTCACCGACGAGATCTACGAGCACCTCGTCTACGGCGATGCGGAGCACCACTCCATGCCGGTGCTCGTCCCCGAGCTCGCCGACCGGTGCATCGTGGTGAACGGCGTCGCCAAGACCTACGCCATGACCGGCTGGCGAGTCGGTTGGATGATCGGTCCTGTCGACACCGTGGTCGCGGCGTCCAACGTCCAGTCGCACGAGACGTCCAACGTCGCGAACGTCTCGCAGCGCGCGGCGCTCGCCGCGGTTACGGGCGACCTCCAGGCGGTGGCGGAGATGCGGCACTCGTTCGACCGGCGCCGCAAGACGATGGTCGAGATGTTGCGGGCCATCCCCGGGGTTCGTTGCCAGGAACCGATGGGAGCCTTCTACGCCTTCCCCGACGTGCAGGATCTGCTGGGCCGCGAGATCGGCGGCAGCCGGCCGTCCACGAGCGAGGAGCTCTGCGAGGTGTGCATCGATGTGGCGAAGGTGGCGGTCGTGCCCGGTGAGGCGTTCGGGGCTCCGGGATACCTCCGGCTCTCCTACGCGCTCGCAGACGACGCCATGGTCGAAGGGGTGAGCCGCTTGGCCGACCTGTTCGCCGGCGCTCGGTAGCACTGGGACTTCCGGCCATGGCGCGAGTGCTCGTCACCGAGAAGATCGCCGATCGCGGCCTCGATCTCCTCGCGGAGGCCGGCCACGACGTCGACGTGCGCGAGGGATTGACTCCCGCAGAGTTGCTCGACGCGATCGCGGGCGCCCACGCGCTCGTGGTCCGTTCTCAGACGTTGGTGACGGCCGAACTGCTGAACGCCGGGAGCGAGCTCGTGGTGGTCGGGCGCGCAGGCGTCGGGCTCGACAACGTCGACGTGCAGGCCGCGACCGTCCGTGGCGTCATGGTGGTGAACGCCCCGACGTCGAACATCCTGTCGGTCGCCGAGCAGGCCATGGGGCTCCTCCTCGCACAGGCGCGCAACATCCCCCAGGCGCATGCCGCTCTCGTCGCCGGCCGCTGGGAGCGCTCGCGTTGGGAGGGGGTCGAGCTCTACGACAAGGTGCTCGGCATCGTGGGGCTCGGGCGCGCCGGGTCGTTCGTGGCGGCGCGGGCCGCGGCCTTCGGGATGCGGCTCCTCGGCTACGACCCCTACGTCTCGCCCGAGCGCGCCCGAGCGCTGGGGGTCGAGCTGCGTTCGCTCGAGGAGGTGTTCGCCGAGTCCGACTTCGTCACCATCCACACTCCGAAGACCGCTGAGACTGCGAGCCTCGTCGGGCGCGAGCTCCTCGCGAAGGCCAAGCCCGGCATCCGGATCGTGAACACCGCGCGCGGCGGGATCGTCGACGAGGAGGCCCTCTACGACGCGATCCGCGCGGGGACTGTCGCCGGCGCGGCGCTCGACGTCTTCTCGACCGAGCCTCCAGGGGCGTCGCCGCTCTTCGAGCTCGACAACGTCGTCGCGACGCCGCACCTCGGGGCCTCGACCGAGGAGGCGCAGGACAAGGCGGGTGTCACCATTGCCGAGCAGGTCCTGCTCGCGCTCGAAGGAGACTTCGTGCCGTTCGCCGTGAACCTCGCGGCCTCCGAGGTCTCAGAGGCGGTCCGGCCGTTCATGCAGTTCACCGAGCAGCTGGGGCGGTTCTTCGCCTGCTTGCACGGTGGGCTTCCTGATCGCCTGCAAGTCGAGTGCCGCGGCGAGCTGGCCGCTCACGCGACGGGCATCCTCACGCTCTGTGCGCTGAAGGGCCTCTTCGGTTCGACCGCCGAAGAGCCCGTCTCCTACGTGAACGCTCCCCAGGTCGCCGAGAACCGCGGGCTCGTCGTCGAAGAGGTCTCGACTGCGGCCTCGCCCTTCTACAAGAGCCTGGTCACCCTCCGCTCGGCGCGCCACGCCGTGGCCGGCACCCTGGCCGGCCCGGGGGCCCGGCCCGAGCCGAGAATCGTCATGGTGGACGACCACACGGTCGAGTTGCCACCGGCCGAGCACATGCTCGTCGTGCACAACGACGACCGCCCCGGCATGATCGGCGTGGTCGGCATGGCGCTCGGCATCGCCGGCATCTCGATCTCGTCGATGGCATTCGGGCCGAGTGCCGACGGCCGCAGCGCCCTCATGGTGCTCTCGACGTCCGAGCCCGTCCCCGCAGAGCTGGTCGAGCACCTCCGGCACGGCGACGGCATCTTCGCCATCCACGCGGTGGGCTGACCGGGCCTAACCCGGACGCCGACGCACGGCACACCACGGTGCGCTCAGCGTGTGCATCTGGGCCTAGGGCGAGTCCTCGGGCGGCCCGGCGGCATTGGGCGGCACCCGGCGTGCAGGCGCGGTGCGCCGCACCTTGGCGGGGTCGTGCACCTTGGTCCTCGCCGTGCTCTTCACCGGGGGCCCCGGTCCCCGGGCCTTGGCCCTCTTGCCGAGGAGCCCTGCGAGGCGGTCCCGCTCGGTCTTTACTGCATGGCAGGGGTAGCAGCGGTCGCGCAGGTTCTGATACGTGGTCCTGCCTGTGTGGGCGACGGGGTCTGTGTGGTCGTGCTCGAGACCGAAGGTCCGCTTGCAGT
>JBOGGB010000584.1:0-3419 GCA_050743605.1 Acidimicrobiales bacterium | reverse complement strand
CGAGGTCCATCGCCCCGCCCATCCCCTTCACCATCTTCCCGGGGATCATCCAATTCGCGAGGTCGCCCCAGGGGTCACGGTCGACGACGTCCAGGCGGCGACCGAGCCCAGGCTGCTCGTCCCCGAGCCGCCATCCGAGATTCCTGTCTGGCCGTAGCAGCCTGCCTGCCGGCTAGCTCCCGGCGGCCGTCGCGCGCAACGCCGCTCCTGCCATCTCGCGCAGCAACGTCGCCATGTCCGTTCGCGGGAGGCGCGCAGAGTGGGGAGTGGAGTTCATGAGACCGAATGCCGCGTGCGCGCTCGCGACCGCCCGTTCCCTGGTGCAGCCGAAGACGCGCCCGACGACGTCGGCCCACACCGAGACGTACTCGTGCTGGAGGGCGCGCACCGTCCGATTGGCGCCCTGGGGAAGGCTCGCCAGGTCGCGCTCTTGGACGGTGATGACGTCGGGTTCGTCGAGCGCGAACTCCACGTGGAACTCGACGAGCGCGGTGAGCGCCTGTGCCGGATCCTGCGCCCCGTCGACTCGCTTCCGCCCCCCCTCGAGCAACCGCCGGCTCACCCCGACGAGCAGCTCGGCGAGGATGTCCTCCTTCGCCCGGAAGTGCCGGTAGAGGGCGGGGCCAGTCACGCCTGCCGCGGTGCCGAGCTCGTCGACGGAGACCCCGTGGAATCCGCGGCGGGCGAACAGCTGCGCGGCGCACCCGAGGATCTGCTTCCGGCGTCCTCCGCCTCGGGGGCGGCGTGTCGGAGCGGTGGCGGGCACGGGTCGAGACTAGCGGGCCTTGTTAGCGATCGCTAACATATTGCCTCGATGGCCCAGGTCGCAGGCTCGCCGTTTCCCGTGATCCGCTCGGCGGCGGACCCCGCCTCCGCGGTGTTCGCCGAGAACGCGGCGCGCCACCGCGAGCTGGTGGCCGATCTCCGGGGGAGGCTGCGGCACGCCGCCGCGGGCGGCCCGGAGCCGGCCCGCCGACGTCACGTCGAGCGGGGCAAGCTGCTCCCGCGCGAGCGCCTGTCCAGGCTCCTGGACCCGGCCTCGCCGTTCCTCGAGCTGTCGCCGCTGGCCGCAGCGGGCTGCTACGACGACGAGGCACCCGGAGCCGGCATCATCTGCGGGATCGGGCGGGTCGCCGGAAGGGAATGCGTCGTGGTGGTGAATGACGCCACGGTGAAGGGCGGGACGTACTACCCACTGACGGTGAAGAAGCACTTGCGCGCGCAGGAGGTGGCGCTGGCGAACCGCCTTCCCTGTCTCTACCTCGTGGACTCGGGCGGTGCGTACCTCCCCCGCCAAGACGAGGTGTTCCCCGACCGCGAGCACTTCGGCCGCATCTTCTTCAATCAGGCGACGATGTCGAAGCTTGGCATCGCGCAGATCTCCGCGGTGATGGGATCCTGCACGGCCGGCGGAGCGTACGTGCCGGCAATGAGCGACGAGTCCGTCATCGTGCGGGACCAGGCGACCATCTTCCTCGGCGGCCCGCCGGTCGTGAAGGCCGCCACCGGAGCGGTCGTGTCGGCAGAGGAGCTCGGCGGCGGGGAGCTGCACGCTCGCCGCTCCGGCGTGACCGACCATCTCGCGGACGACGACGAGCACGCCCTCAGCATCGTGCGCCAGATCGTATCGACGCTCGCCCCGCGCGAGGCCTGTCCCTGGGACATCGCGATTCCAGAGGATCCCGTTGTGGATCCCTCCGAGCTGTACGGCGTCGTCCCTACCGACTTGCACCGTCCTTACGACGTCCGCGAGGTGATCGTCCGCCTCGTCGACGGCTCGCGCTTCTTGGAGTTCAAGGCGGAGTACGGGGCGACGCTCGTCTGCGGGTTCGCCCGCGTCTGGGGGCACCCTGTGGGGGTGGTGGCGAACAACGGGATCCTGTTCTCCGAGTCCGCGTTGAAGGGCGCGCACTTCGTCGAACTGTGTGATCGGCGGCGTGTCCCGATCCTGTTCCTCCAGAACGTCAGCGGATTCATGGTCGGTCCCCACTACGAGGCAGGAGGGATCGCGAAGCACGGAGCGAAGATGGTCACGGCGGTGTCCTGCGCACGCGTACCGAAGCTCACCGTCGTGATCGGAGGCAGCTTCGGCGCGGGGAACTATTCGATGTGCGGTCGCGCGTACGCTCCCAGGTTCCTCTGGATGTGGCCGAGTGCCCGGATCTCGGTGATGGGCGGCGAGCAGGCCGCGTCGGTGCTCGCCACCATCCGCCGGGACCAGGTCGAGGGGCGAGGGGAGCGTTGGGGCGCGGAGGAGGAAGAGGCGCTCGTGGCACCGATCCGTGCACAGTACGAGGAGCAGGGCAACCCCTACTACGCGACGGCGCGCCTGTGGGACGACGGCGTCATCGACCCTCTCGACACCCGCCGCGCCATCGGGCTCGGGCTCTCGGCCGCGGCGAACGCGCCGCTCGACGACGTCGGCTACGGCGTCTTCCGGATGTGACCGGCTCACGCCGCCCTGCCGCGCCCGGCCGCCCTACCGCGCCCGGCCGCCCTGCCGCGCCCGGCCGCCCTATTCGCTCGGTCCTCGTCGCCAACCGCGGCGAGATCGTCGTGCGCGTGTGCCGGACCCTCGACTCCCTCGGGATCCGGTCGATCGCGGTCTACGCGCCCGACGACGGGGGCGCTCCCCACACCCTGGCGGCGGACTTCGTAGTCCCGATCGACGGGTACCTGGACGCCGGCTCCATCGTCGCGGCGGCGAAGGCCGTCGCGGCGGACGCCGTCCATCCGGGGTACGGCTTCTTGTCGGAAGACGCGGCCTTCGCCCGGGCGGTGCTTCGGGCGGGGCTCGTGTGGATCGGCCCGCCCCCCGAGGCGATCGAAGCGATGGGGGACAAGATCCGCGCCAAGGAGAAGGTGGCATCGGCGGGAGTGCCCGTCGTGCCGGGGGCCGGGGACCGCGGTATGACGGACGAAGCGCTCTCCGCCGCTGCGCTCGTGCTGGGCTTGCCCGTCCTCGTGAAGCCGGCCGCCGGCGGCGGGGGGAAGGGGATGCGGCTCGTCGTGGCCGGAGCGGAGCTCCTGCCTGCGCTGGCATCGGCGCGCCGGGAGGCCGAGGCTGCCTTCGGCGACGGAACGCTGTACGTGGAGCGCTGGGTGGAGTGCCCGCGCCACGTCGAGGTCCAGGTCTTCGCCGACGCGCTCGGGCACGTGGTGCATCTCGGCGAGCGCGAGTGCAGCTTGCAGCGCCGCCATCAGAAGATCGTCGAAGAGAGCCCCTCGCCGCTGCTCGACGAAGCGACGAGGGCGGCGATGACGAAGAACGCGGTGGACGCGGCGAAGGCCTGCGGGTACGTCGGAGCAGGCACCGTCGAGTTCATCGTCTCGGCGGAGCGGCCCCAGGAGTACTTCTTCATGGAGATGAACACGCGCCTGCAGGTCGAGCACCCTGTCACCGAGGCGGTGACGGGGGT
>JBOGGB010000583.1:0-7536 GCA_050743605.1 Acidimicrobiales bacterium | reverse complement strand
ACCTGGTCGGCGACTTCGGCGGGGGCGGCATGCTGCTCGCGTTCGGCGTGGTGGCCGCGCTGCTCGAGGCGCAGCGCTCGGGCGCCGGCCAGGTGGTCGACGCAGCGATGGTCGACGGCGCGGCCTCCCTCACGACGATGCTGCACGGCATGTGGCTCGAAGGCGGCTGGAAGCCGGAGCGCGGCGTCAACCTCCTCGACACCGGCGCACCCTTCTACGAGGTGTACGAGACGGAGGACGGCGGCTACATGGCGGTGGGGGCGATCGAGCCGCAGTTCTACGAGGCGCTCCTCCGTGGCCTCGGTCTCAGCGCGGAAGACGTCGGTCCACAAGGAGATCGAGCGCAGTGGCCGACGACCAAGGCCCGCTTCGCAGAGGTCTTCCGGACCAAGACCCGGGAGCAGTGGGCGGCGGTCTTCGAGGGGCTCGACGCGTGCGTGGCGCCGGTGCTTGCCCACTGGGAAGCTCCCGACCATCCCCACAACCGCACGCGCGGGACCTTCGTCGTCCACGACGGCAAGGCCCAGCCGGGCGCGGTCCCGCGGTTCAGCCGCACGCCCGCGAACCTGCGCGACGCGTCCGCCCCGAGCGACGCGCTCGCGCGCTGGGGCGTCGGCAAGGAGGACCTCATCGGGCTGGTCTCCTCCGGGGTGATCGCCGGAGATTCGCTCGCCGGGGGGTGAGCGGAGGCCGCGCCGGGCAGACACCGTGATCAGGGACGTGTCCGGCGCGTCCGCGGTCCGGATCCCCCGATCCAACGGGTCCGCGGTGCCGCCCTGCCGGTCCGGCGATTGGCAGTGTTGGGGGTGGTCGGCGGTTCGGGTGTGAGCCGATGCGGGGCAGGTCCTGGCGCCACCGGCGGGACGCGGCCCGCGAGCACCGCCGCCGGAGCCGGTGGTGCGGCGGCGGCGGTCGCGACGTCCCTCGGGTAGCGGCGCGCGGCTACGAACAGGTAGAAGGCGCTGAGGGCAAGCGGGACCAGCATGACGACGAACGTCCAGCGCAGCCCCTGGGGACCGCCGCCGAAGACGTAGTCGGAGACCGCGCCGAACAGGATCGGCGCCAGCGCTTGGGCGCCCGTGCGCACGAACGTGCGGACGCCCGAGGCCCGCCCCCAGAGCCACGAGGGCATGATGTCGAGACTCGCGGCATTGATCGGCGGGTTCTGGGCGGACAGGCCCGCACCGGCGAGCACCAGGTAGGGGAGCGCGGTGAGCGCGCTGTGCGTGACAAGCGGCGGGACCATCATGACGACCGCCAAGGTCGCCGCAACCGCGGCGACCTTGACCCGGCCCGCGATGTGGCCTCGATGCAGCAGCGCGTCGCCGAGCGGGCCCGCGACCAGCGTGCCGATCACGGCCCCGACCCCGACCACGAGGAGGAGGCCGCTCGCGAAGATCAGTGCCACGTGGTACTGCCCGTTCCCGTGCTTGCCTGAGACGAATTCGATGCCGAAGGTCTGGACGCCGGCGAGGAAGTAGTAGCCGAGGGCGCCCGAGACGATGAAGAGGACGTTGGTGCGCACGGCGAGCACGTAGCGGACCGCGGCGAAGAACCCCATGCGCGGGTCCGCGCGCGCGACGAGCACGGGGTCCGGCCTGACGCCGCGCTCGAGCGCCAAGCGCTGGGCGTCGGTGTGCTGGTCCGGTGCCGAGGTGCCGTCCGGGGGAACGGGCTCGCCGGACTGCTCCGGGACGTCCGTCCGCGCGGGCGAGGCGGCGTCGGTTCGCTGCGCTGCGAGCCATGGTCGCGTCCCGGGCTCGGGCGCGAGCGCCCCACGCCCTCCGCGCAGCGGCTCGGGGAGCCGGAACACCGCCCAGGCCACGGCGAAGGCCGGGATGGCAAGGAATACGAACGCGAGGCGCCACGAGAGGGCCGCGAGCTCTCCGGTGAACGTGAACCCCAAGCCCGCGCCGAGCAGCTCGCCGGTGAGGATGTAGGAGTAGATCTGGCCGCGCTCGCCGCCTGCGAACCAGTCGCCGACCAGGGACGCCACCACGGGGCCCGCGACCGCGGTCACGCCGCCGCGCGCGAGGCCTGACAGCAGCAGCTCGCCGAACGTGCCGGCAGTCGCGCTCCACACCATCGCGACGCCCCAGAGCACGATCGCGGTGCCGAGGAGCCAGGTACGCCGCAGCTTGTCGGCGAGCGCCCCGAAGGGGAGCGAGAAGACAGCCCCGACGATCGCCGTGACGCTCACGAGCAACCCGATGTCGAATGTGCTGATCTTCAGCGCCGAGCGCAGCTCGGTCGCGGCGGCACCCACCGTGGCCGTGTCGGCGCTCGAGAGGGCGAGCACGCAGGCGAGCACGACGATCACGCGGGTGCGCGTTCGCCCCCCGAGCACGGGGATCAGCTTCAGCTTGGCGGAGCGAGCGCCGCGTCGGGCGGCCCGCCCCACGGCCGGGATCAGCCCCGGGCCCTCGTGCGACGCCACACCTCCATCCTCGCCGATGCCGCGGCGTCCGCGGGGAGGCGCTCAGCCCAGCCGGTGCTGCAGGTCGTCGAGGGCCTCTCCGAGCTCCACGGGCAGATGGTCGCCGAACTGTGCGAAGTGCTCCTTCACGAGGGGAACCTCCGCTCGCCACTCCTCGACGTCGACCCGGAGGAGCTCCTCCATGTCCTCTTTCGACACCGAGGTGCCCTCGAGGTCGATCTCGCCGGGCGCCGGGACGTACCCGATCGGGGTCTCGAACGCGTCGCCGCGACCGCTCACCCGCGCGAACACCCACTCCAAGACCCGCGAGTTCTCGCCGAAGCCGGGCCACAGCCAACGGCCGTCCGCACCCCTGCGGAACCAGTTGACGTAGAAGATCTTCGGAAGCAGCTCGGGATCGGCGGCCCCGGCCCCGATGCGGAGCCAGTGCGCGAAGTAGTCGCCCATGTTGTACCCGCAGAACGGCAGCATCGCGAAGGGATCGCGCCGAAGCCTTCCCACCTTGCCAGCCGCAGCCGCGGTGGTCTCCGACGCCATGATCGAGCCGAGGAAGACGCCATGACGCCAGTCGAACGACTGGAGCACGAGCGGCACCACCGACGCGCGCCGCCCTCCGAAGAGGATGGCCGATATCGGCACGCCGGCGGGATCCTCCCACTCGGGGGCGATCGCCGGATCCTGCGCCGCGGGCGCGGTGAACCTGGCGTTCGGGTGCGCCGCGGGCCTGCCCTCCTGCGCCGTCCAGTCCTCGCCGTGCCAGTCGGTGAGGTGCGCGGGCGGGTCGTCGGACATGCCCTCCCACCAGACGTCGCCGTCGTCGGTCAGGGCCGTGTTCGTGAAGATCGTATTGGCCGCGACCGACAGCATCGCGTTCGGGTTCGTGTGGGAGTTCGTCCCCGGTGCGACCCCGAAGAAGCCTGCCTCGGGATTGATGGCGTAGAGACGGCCGTCCTGCCCGAACTTCATCCAGCAGATGTCGTCACCCACCGTCTCCACTTTCCAGCCCGGAAGGGTGGGGACGAGCATGGCGAGGTTCGTCTTGCCGCACGCGGAGGGGAACGCCCCGGTCACGTAGCGCGTCTCGCCGAGGGGGCTGGTGAGCTTCAGGATGAGCATGTGCTCGGCGAGCCAGCGATCGTCGCGCGCCATGACCGACGCGATGCGCAGCGCGAAGCACTTCTTGCCCAGCAGCGCGTTGCCGCCGTAGCCGGATCCGTACGACCAGATCTCGCGCGTCTCGGGGAAGTGGACGATGTACTTGTTGTCGGCATCGCACGGCCACGGCACGTCCACGTCGCCCTCGTCGAGCGGGGCCCCCACGGAGTGGAGGCACGGCACGAAGTCACCATCGGCGCCGAGGGCGTCGAGCACGGCATCACCCATGCGGGTCATGATCCGCATCGAGACGGCGACGTAGGGGGAGTCGGTGATCTCGACACCGATGTGGGCGATGTCCGATCCCAGCGGGCCCATGGAGAACGGCACGACGTACATCGTGCGGCCCTTCATGGAGCCGCGGAACAGGTCCGTGAGCGTCGCGCGCATCTCGCCGGGATCTCGCCAGTTGTTGGTCGGACCGGCGTCCTTCTCTTCGCGGGAGCAGATGAAGGTCCGGTCTTCGACGCGTGCCACGTCGCCGGGGTCCGAGCGGGCCAGGTAGCTGTGGGGGCGCTTAGCCTCCGACAGCGCCCTGAACGTGCCGCTCTCGACGAGCAGCTCGCAGAGGCGGTCGTACTCCTCGGCCGATCCGTTGCACCACTGGACCCGGTCGGGAGCCGCAAGGGCCTCGACCTCGTCGACCCATGCCAGGAGCCTGCGGTTCTGGGTTGGCGGTGCGTCCAGGCTTCTGGCCATCTCTTCTCCCATCCGATCTCGGTGCGTCCAGCTCTCGTTCGATCTTCTGTCGATCTTCCCTCGGTCGCCGTCGCGGCGTGTAATCGGCGTGGTTCGCCATCGGGCGGCCCTCGGTCGGGAGGGCACCCTCGGGGCGCGCCGACGCGCACGCAAGCGGTCGGGCTCTCTCGAGCCTAGATGGTAGGCATGGCCGGTGAAGCCGCCGACCCCTGTCCCGGGTGGTACTCGTCGCGGCGAGGACGCAGTCGTGCGCCGCGTCGCCGAGGTGTTCGCGCGGGCGCTCGGACCGCCTCCAGTGGGCGAGGTCTGGATCGGAGACGACGCGGCGGTGGTCGCGCGGCCCCCCGGCCGGCTCCTCTTGGCCACGGACGCCGCGGTCGCCGGCGTGCATACGGACCTGGAGCTCTGCGGGCTCGACGACCTCGGCTGGAAGGCCCTCACGGCGACGCTGAGCGACATCGGTGCCGTCGGCGGGACGCCCAGCCACGCGGTGGTCGGCTTCTGCGTGCCCCCGGGCACGGACCTGGTCCTGCTCGCGAGCGGGGTTGCCGAAGCCGCGGCCGAGTGGCGGTGCCCGGTCGTCGGCGGGGACCTCACGGCGGCGGCCCAGGTGACGGTGGTGGCGGCGGCCACCGGGGTGCTCGAGGGCCCTGCCCCGCCCGTGCTGCGCTCCGGCGCCTGCCCGGGGGACCGTCTCGTCGTCACCGGCCCGCTCGGTGCGTCCGCTGCGGGGCTCCGCCTGCTCCGTGCTGGCGCACGGGGCCCCGCTGCCCTCGTCGACGCGCACCGCCGCCCGCGTGCCCGCCTCGCGGAGGGGATGGTCGCCCGCCACGCGGGGGCCACCGCCATGATGGACCTCTCCGACGGTCTGGGGATAGACCTGCACCGCCTCGCGGACGCGTCGGGGGTCGGCGTCGAGCTCGACTCCGTCCCGGTCGCTGAGGGCGCCACCGACGACGAGGCGCTCGGCGGGGGGGAGGACTTCGAGCTGGTCATCGCTACGCCCGACATCGGGCGTCTCGCCCAGGAGCTCGCCGTGGCCGGGCTTCGCCCGCCGATCGAGATCGGGCGCTGCACCGCGGAGGTCGACGAGCGGACGCTCGGGGGCGAGCCCTTCGGACGCTCGGGCTTCGAGCACTCCCTGGGCTGACCTTCGGGCAGTGGCGCCCCGAGTCAGACGTTCGTCAAACGCCAGCCGAGGGAGACCGGCGGGAGGGCGCGCGCGGTGACGAGCGGCACGGTGAACCGCTGGCCACCCGCCGCGACGACCGCCGTTCCGAGCCGGTGCCCGGCGGGGACCGGCGCGCGCACCGTGGTCGGCAGGACGACCGAGGTGGACACGCGCTCCCCCGGGAGGCCGCTCGTGGCGACCCGACGCGTCGCGACGAGGGAGACCGATCCCGTCCACGGTGCGTCCAGCTCGCCCATCACCTCGCCCGGGTGCACGACGGTCGCGTGCACGAGCGAGTGGACGGCTCCCGTCACGAGGGCAGTGGTCGCGTCGAACGTATCTGTGAGAGCGCTCGGCTGCGAGACGGTGCCGAGCTGGTGCAGGATCGCGCCGATGAGCGTCACCGGCTTCCCGTCGACCTTGGAGACCGCGGCGAACACGAAACAGCCACCCGCCGCCGACGTGTAACCGGTCTTCACGCCGACGATCCCGTCCTTGCCCAACAGGGCATCCACGTTGTACTGCAGCCCGGCAACCGGCAGTGTCACCTGGGTCATGTCGACGACGGCGCGAAAGGTCGGGATCGACATGTCGAGCATCGCGAGCTTCACCTGGGACTCGGCGGTGCTGTACGTGCCCGGAGCGACGCCGCTGGAGTCGGCGTAGTGGGTGTCGGCAAGCCCCAGCCTGCTGGCCTCTACGTTCATCCGTGCGACGAACGCCGCCTCGCTCCCGGCGTCCCAGTCCGCGAGCAGGGTCGCGACGTTGTCGCCGGACGGGATGAGGAGGGCTTCGAGCGCCTCGAGCTCGGAGAGCTGCTCTCCCGCCTGGACCATGACGACGGAGTCTCCTGCCTGGCGGTCCTGCTCGTACGTCGTGACGTCGGCCGGCGTGACGTTGATCGACGGGCCGGACGCCTTGGGCTGGAGCGGATGGTCGCGGAGCACCACGTAGGCCGTCATCAACTTGGTGACGCTCGCAAGCGGCGTCGCGGACTGCGCTCCGGCCGTGCCGAGGAGCCCTCCCCCTTCGATCCCGATCGCCGACTCCCCCTGGGAGGGCCACGTGAGCGACACGGGGGTGCCGGGCAACGTGGTGGCCCGCGCCGTCAACGATGCCGTAGCCGTCACTGCGGGGACGGCTCGGACGACCTGCACGACGACATACGCGACTGCGAGCACCACGATCAGGGCTACTGCGAGGAGCCGGCCCACGGGCCGTGATGCTGCCATGGGGAGCGGCCGCTGCGAGCGCGCCGGCTGGTGCTGCCGCGCATGGCGCGCTGGGCTCATCTCGGGAGAACCGAGGATGTGCGGGTCAAACGGGGATGCGGCGGCGCGGGGGCTTGCTGACCCGTCCCGCTCGCAGGCAGGAGGTGCAGACATGGAGGCGCCGGGGCGCGCCGTCGACGAGGGCACGGACCCGCTGGATGTTCGGGTTCCAGCGCCGCTTCGTGCGCCGATGGGAGTGGCTCAGGCTCATCCCGAACGACGGCTTCCTGCCGCACAGCTCGCACACCGATGCCATCGCCGTCGCCTCCTGCTCCTTCTCGCCCCGTTGTCGCCAGCCCACGATCGGCGAAGGTCCCAGGCCCGAGCGCGCGGGCCGACCTCTTCGGGTCTTGAACGGCCTCGAGGTTAGCATCACCGGACGATGAGGCCGGCGGTCGCGTTGGGGCCAGGAGAGCTGCGGGCGGCCATGCTTACCTTTCGGGACGCGCTCCGGGCGCATCGTCAGGAGCTGAACGACCTGAACGTCTACCCCGTGCCCGACGGCGACACCGGGACGAACATGGCGCTCACGTTGGAGGCGGTCGCGAAGGAGCTCGACGCGCTCGACGCGGAGCGCGGCTCCCCGGTCATGGCGGACGTGTGCCGGGCCATGGCGCACGGGTCCCTCATGGGTGCCCGAGGCAACTCCGGGGTGATCCTCTCTCAGCTGCTCCGAGGGATCGCCGAACGGATCGGCGCGGCGGACCAGGTCGGCGCCGGCACGCTCGCCGACGCCCTCGTGGTCGCGAGCGATCTCGCCGGAAAGGCCGTGGTGCGGCCGGTCGAGGGCACCATCCTCACGG
>JBOGGB010000582.1:0-2767 GCA_050743605.1 Acidimicrobiales bacterium | reverse complement strand
GTCAAGGGGCCTGGCTGGACCTCCGCCCCGGGTGGGTGCTCGGCGCCGGCGAGCTGTTCGACCGGCTCCTTCGGGCCGTCCCCTGGCGCGCCGAGCGGCGTCCGATGTACGACCGGATCGTCGAGGTGCCGAGGCTCTCGTGCTTCTACGACACCGGTGCGGTCCTGCCGGATCCCGCCGTCACGGAGATGCTCGGCGCCCTAAGCGACCACTACGGACCTGAGATCGGCGAGCCGCTCGAGACCGTTGGATGCTGCCTGTACCGCGATGGCTCGGACAGCGTCGCTTGGCACGGCGACCGGATCGGGCGGTCCTCTCGCATGGACACCGTGGTCGCGATCGTCTCCCTCGGAGCGCCGCGCCGGTTCCTTCTGCGGCTCCGCGGGGGTGGACCTGCGAAGCGGCTCGACGTAGCGGCCGGTGACCTCCTCGTCATGGGCGGGAGCTGCCAGCGCACCTGGGAGCATGCGGTCCCGAAGACCAGGCGGGCAGCCGGGGCACGTATCAGCATCCAATTCCGCCCCTGGGGCGTGCGGTGAACGCGGCGACGGGGCCACGCCCGTGGAGGTCGACGCAGTCCGCTGGCTGCCTCGCCGAATCCCGCCAGCAAGGTTTGAGCTGGCGGCGACGTCGGTAGAATTGGGAGAGCCTGGCCTGAAGGCCAGGTGCCAGCCAAAGACGAGGCCCCTGGCAACCCCCCTCCGCCCCAGGGGCTTCGTCGCGCTGGCGGCCCTGGCGTGTCCAGGTCCCTCCACCTGACGCCATCTCGGCCTCCGCGCCAACCCTTCCTGTCTCCCAGGTCTGATGCGTGCTCCCGGAAGCGGCGACCGCACGGCGAAGGGCCCGCCGCGCCATCCGTAGCACGGCGGGCCCTTCCGGCACCGCTACCCAATCGGTGGCGCGGTGAGCCGTGAGCACGTCGAGGAGCCGGCGCGCATCTGTCCGGCGGCCAGGGAGCGCCAAGCTCGAGTGCTCAGGCCACGTGCGGAGACGCCCGACGCGCGCCGGTGATCGGGCGCTGCCGCCATCTGCCGTCCGTGGCGTGCAGGGGAGGCATCCCGAGGTCGCGCGCTAGGGCGACCAGGTCGTCCCTCTCGTGCTCGTCGTCGACACGACCAGAGGGCAAGACTTCCCCGAGCGCGTCGTCGATGAGACGCTTGATCTCTTCGCAACGATCAGCGGGCGACATCGTGGGACGCTCGCGTTCGGCGCGCTCGAGTATGAATGCACATGGGAAGGAGCTACCCACGGCACCGGTGCGTCAACCGATCGCGCAACCGATTCTGCCGTGCGCGTCGCAATCTTCGAGACTACGCAGAGCCCTAGAGCTGCTGCGGTAGCAGAGTTTCAGGCGGAGAACCCGCCGGTATGCTCGTCTGAACCGCGCTTGCGGCCTTCGGGCGGAGCGATGTCCGCCAGCACGCGCGTGACATAGCGACGGTCTTCCGCACTGACGTGGACCAGGGCCCGTGCCCATTGGTCCACCATTCTCCGGCGGACGGCGTCGAGGAGCTGTGTGCCCGCCTCGGTCAGGCGGATCTGCAGCTCGCGACGATCACGGCCGCGGCGGTGACGGACGATCAGCTGCCGCTCCGTCAACGTGTCGCAGAGGCGCGTCGCCGTGGACGGTGCGATGGACAGCGCGTCCGCGAGATCGATCAGTCTGGACTCGCCGAGACGCGAGAGCTGGTCGAGCAGGCGCAGTTGGGTCGTGGTGATCCCTCGGCCGAGCTCGCTCAGCGCACTGTCGCCGATGGCACGCAGCGCCGTGTGCGCCGTGTCCACCGTCTCCACGAAGCCGATGACGTCCTCCCCGAGGTCGTCGTTGTTCCCGGGAGTGGATCGGGTCGCGGGCTGCGACGTCATCGAGCGACCCCACGAGTCCTTGCGGGATGCATCTTTTCCCCTCTGGTCAGGAAGTGCCGGACCCGTCCGGCGCGATTAGTCTTGACCCGAAAGAATAGCCGAAAGAGCGCAGTAAGTCGGCCGGCTCGTGGCGGGCCGGCTCTTCTCGAGAGCCTTTCCCGAGTTCTCCCGAGCGAGGTGAGCCGATGGACGCCGAGGCCTATGCAGACATGCTGCCGTGGCTGGTGTTCGTCGTGATCGATCACAAGCTTGGTCTCGGGGTTGCCTGGGCAGCGGGCAGCTCCCTGGCCTGCGGCGCGGGGCTCGTCGCATGGTCCTATTGGCGCGGGAGGTACGCGCTCCTGCCACGAGTCGCGGTCGGGGTCTTCTCCGTCTGTCTGCTCACGGCGCTGATGTTTCCATCGTGGAACGACCAGGTGAGCCTCCCTCGTGCCTTGGTCGTGGTTACGTTGAGCGTCCTTGCGTTCGGTTCCCTGTGCGTCACGCCGCTTAGCGAGACCTACACGGTCCGGCTCGTCGCTCCGGTGATCCGCGACGACCCGCGGTTCCGCATGGTGAACGTCGAGATGACGTTGGCCTGGGGCATCGGGGCTTTCGCGGTGGCCCTCGCGTCCAGCGCGACCGCGCTGCTGCCAGGGAAGCTCGCCTTCACCTTCTTGGACTGGGTGACCCCTCTCGTGCTTGCTACGGTGACCATCCTTTGGGCCGCACGTCGATGGGAGGCCTTCCGTCTCTCGGTCGAGGCGGTGCCCCCTGGTCGACGTCTGGGGGAGGGCATTGCCCACGTCCACGCGACGGAGGGTGTCGGCCGCGTCGACCTCGCGAAGGGCGGGGTGATCAACTTCGCTGCGCGCCGATCGATGCCGTCGCTCGGATTGCCGTCGTTCGAGCTGGCGGAGCC
>JBOGGB010000581.1:0-3127 GCA_050743605.1 Acidimicrobiales bacterium | reverse complement strand
GCTCCTCGGGGTGCCGGTCGGGGAGGTGTCCGGTCGGCCCGGCGCCGCAGGCGCGGCGCAGACGCTCGTCCCCGAGACCCCCGTGCTCGTCGGCACCCAAGCGGTGCTGCACCGAGTACGGCACGCGGCGGCGGTGGTCTTCCTCGACTTCGACCAGCACCTCCTCGCGCCGCGCTTCTCGGCAGGAGAGGAGGCAGTCGCGCTGCTCGTGCGCGCCGGACGTCTGGTCGGTGGCCGCGGAGACCGGGAAGGCCGGCACCGTCGCGGCGGGGAGGCGCCGGGGATCGTGATGGTCCAGACCCGGCTCCCCTCGCACGACGTGCTGCGCGCCGCGGTGGCCGGCGATCCGGGGTTGTTCACAGATCTGGAGCTGCGCGAGGCGCTCCGGCTCCCGCCGTTCAGCGCGCTCGCAACGGTGAGAGCTGTCACGACGCCGGTCGTCTCTGCCGAGGCGGTGGAGGTGTCGCCCCTCGACCAGGGCCGGTGGCTCGTACGCGCTCCCGACCACCGGGCACTCTGTGACGCCGTCGCCCCGTTGCACGGCGGAGTCAGCGTGGACCCCGTCGACGTGTAGGGCTGCCGCACTGCCCAATGCCGTCGTCAGCCCCGCGAGCCAGGCCCACGGCCGCCGTCACGCCTCCGGTCCGACTCTGTGCCCACGAACGGCGCGTGTCACAACCCCCTGGCATCGTGTGATCCATGACGTCGGGCACCGCCACCGGAGCCGGCATCGCGGTTAGGGCCACGACCGCTGCTGCGCCGCGCACCTCCCGCACCTCCTGCACGGCTGACAGCGCCACTACTCGAGCCCCTGCGCCCCGCGTTGCGCCTGCGCCCCCCTTCGCCCCTGCGCCCCCCTTGCGGCTCGCCGAGCTGGCCCGCCAGCTCCGCGTCGGCCTCAGCGGCTTCGATCCCGGAGCGTGCTCCGGCACCGAGTGCGCCACGCTCGCAGATGAGCTCTCGACGACCGAGAAGGCCTGTTCGGCTGCACGGCTCCTGGCGGCTTCCCGGGCGATCGCCTGCGGGGGCCTCGAGGAGGCGGGGACGCCTGACCCTGTGGCGTGGGTGGCCAGGCAGGGGGGGACGACCGGCAGCGACGCCCGTCAGGCCCTGGAGCTCGCCAAGTCCCTGGAGGACCACCCTGCGACGAGAGCAGCGCTTTTGGAGGGTGCGGTGTCGATCCCGCAGGCAAAGGAGATCGCCCGGGCAGAACGGGACTGCCCCGGAGGCGAGGCAGAGCTTCTGGCCCTGGCCAGAGGCGCAGACCTCACTCGGCTGAGAGACGAGACCCGTACGCGCCGGATGGCCGCCCTTCGCCCTGGAGACCTCCGCCGCCGCCAGTTGGGCGCACGGCGCTTCCGGCACTGGCGTGACGGCCTCGGGATGGTCTGCTTCACAGGGGCGCTCCCACCGGAGACGGGGGTTCCCTTCGTTGCCCGTCTCGAACGCGAGGCCGCGCGCCTGCACCGGGAGGCGAAGAAGAGGGGGTCCACCGAGCGCTTCTGCGCCCACGCGGCGGACTCACTTGTCGGGCTCTGCTCGGGAACCGACGGTGGAGCGAAGGGGCGAGTCGACCTCGTCGTCGTCTGCGACCTCTACGCCTTGAGGAGGGGTCATGCCCACGAGGGCGAGCCTTGTCACCTCCTAGGGGGAGGCCCCATACCCGTCGAGGTCGCACGCCAGCTCGGCAGAGACGCGTTCTTGAAGGTGGTCCTCCACGACGGGGTGGACATCCACCTCGTCTGCCATGTAGGGCGCCGCTACACCGCAGAGCTTCGTACCGCGATGGATCTCGGGCCTGTCCCTGCGTTCAGCGGCAGGGCCTGCGTGGACTGCGAGCGCACCTGGGGACTCCAGCACGACCACACAGACCCGATCGCCCACACAGGCAGGACCACCTACGAGAACATGCGCGACCGCTGCTATCCCTGCCACGTGGCCAAGACGGAGCGGGATCGCCAAGAGGGCCTCTTGGGAGCGAGGGCGAAGGCCCGGGGCCCAGGACCTCCGGTGAAGAGCAAGGCGAAGAGCCCCAGGCCGCCGCGCGAGCCCGGGAGGGGGGCCGGGACCGCAGTCGAGCCCGGAGTCGCCATCGATCCTGGAGGGCCATCCCGTGCCCCTGTGCGAAGAGCACCGCCAGACGGTCCGCCGTAGACCTGGAACCTGCGACAACGTCAGCGGCGAACGGCGCATTGGCAGGACGGCCCCGGCACGGACGGGCCGGCACGGGCAGCCCCGGCACGGACGCCCGTTCGTTCGCTCGTTGTCGTCACCGACGCCTGGACTGGAGTGCCGTGACCGAACGGGGCGTCGTGAGATGACCAGGCGGGGGGCGGGTCTGAGACAGGGCACGGTTTCGTGCTGCAATAGGCTGCGGCGTGGTGCTCACGATCCGCACGTACGGGGATCCCGTCCTGAAACAGGCGACGAAGGACGTCGAGGAGATCGACGGCCGCCTCGCCAAGCTCGTCGACGACATGATCGTGACCATGCACGAGGCTCCGGGAGTCGGCCTGGCCGCGAACCAGGTCGGCGTGCAGCGGCGGCTCTTCGTCTACGACATCGGGGAGGGGCCGCAGGTCGTCATCAACCCCCGGATCACCGAGACGTCGGGGGAGTGGCCGTACGAGGAGGGTTGCCTTTCGGTGCCCGGCCTCAGCTGGACCATCGTCCGGCCGAACAAGGTGCATCTCACGGGTCTCGACCTCGAAGGCCGGGAGCTGTCGATCGACGCCGAGGAGTACCAGGCGCGCGTCTTCCTGCACGAGGTGGACCACCTGGACGGCACCCTCCTCATCGAGCGGCTCGACGCTGACCAGCGCCGCGAGGCCCTGAAGGTCCTGCGCGCCCGGGTGCTCGCCGGGTGACCGAGCGCTGAGCAGGGGACCTTCGACCACCAGGACCACGACCGCGACCCGCACACTCGCCTACCTGGGGACGCCTGCGTTCGCGGTGCCGCCGCTGCGAGCGCTCGTGGAGGCGGGGCACCGAGTGCAGCTCGTCGTCACCCGGCCCGATCGCCGGCGCGGGAGAGGGGCGAGCACCTCGCCGAGCCCGGTGAAGGCGGAGGCCGAGCGCCTCGGGCTCCCGGTCGCGCACGACCTGGACGCGCTCTACGACGCGGGGG
>JBOGGB010000580.1:0-3410 GCA_050743605.1 Acidimicrobiales bacterium | reverse complement strand
CCGTCACCGAGGACTTCCCGACACCGCCCTTCCCCGAGGAGATCCCGACCACCCTGGTCTTGGAGCCCGGCTGGAGGAACGCCGGCGTCGGCCGTGCATGCCCACCGCCGTGAGCGTGGCCGTCGTGCGTCTCCTGCGTCCCGCTCGTGCCCGACGCTCCCGTGCCGGCCATTCGGGCCCGAAGCGCCACCCGCAGCGCTTCCCGACCATCGTCGGCCATCACGCCGACCCCGACAGCCGCTTCGTGCACCCCGGGGACGGCGGCCGCTGCCTCGGCGACCCGGCGCCGCAGGTCGTCCTTTCCCGGCCATGACGGGGTCGGCAGGGCGAGCGTGACCTCCGCCCGACCGCGGCGCGCCGCAGTCGAGTGCACCATGCCCACCTCTCCGAGCGGCAGATCCAGCTCGCGGTCGACGACCGCGGCGACTGCACGCTCGAGGGACCTCTCGTCGACTGCCATAACCTCCCTCAGCTGTCCCGGACTTCAGCTGTCCCGGAGCCGGGCCAGCCCCCCGGCGCAACGGCGCCGCCCGGGCACCCGTCGGTAGACTATCGACCGTGCAGACGGCGGCAGGCGGTGCGGTCGCAGGCGGTGCGGTCGCAGGCGGGGTGGCCGCACCGGGGCGGCAGCTTGCAGAGGTCGAGGACGCCCGCTTCGCGTCGCACGTCGCGGCGGTCACGGCAGCCTTCGGTGACCCCACGCGCCGCGACATCTTCCTGCGCGTCCGCTCGTCGCCGGGGATGACGGCGACCGAGGTGGCGGCAGGCTTCTCGCTGCACCCCAACGTCGCCCGCCACCACCTTGACCGGCTCGTCGCCGGCGGGTACCTCCGCGTCGAGACCGAGCGCAGGGCGCAGGGGGCGGGAAGGCCCTCGAAGCGGTTCTTGCCCGTCGCAGGAGATGCCGCCGTCGACTTCCTCACCCGGCGCGACGACCTTCTCGTCACGCTCCTCGGCAAGGCGCTCGACCTGCTCGGCCCCGAGCTGGCCGAGCAGACGGCCGCCGAAGTGGGCGAGTCCTACGGCCGCTCGCTCGCCACGGAGATGGGACCGGGCGAGGGGCAGCGCTCCGTGCGCAACGCGATGCACGTGATCGCGGACATGCTGACCGCCCACGGTTTCGCCGCCCATGCCGAGGACGAGGGCGACGGCGGGGGGACCTCCGTCGTCGCCGAGCAGTGCCCGTTCGGCACCGCTGCGGCGAGCCACCCCGTGCTGTGCGCCGTCGACCGGGGCATGGTGAAGGGACTCCTCGCAGGCCTGTGCGGAGAGGAGCCTGCGTCGGTCGTGCTCTCCTCGAGGGCTCGCGGCGACGACACCTGCGCGGCCCACGCCTGAGCCGGCGGCTCGGCTGGACGGCGCGGAACGCCCGTGCGCCACTACCTGGACCACGCCTCCACGACGCCGCTCCGCCCGGCGGCGGTGGCGGCGCTTCGCGAGTGGCTCTGCTCGCCGGCCGGCGACCCCGGAAGGGTGCACGAAGAGGGCCGGGGCGTGCGGGACGCGATCGAGAGGGCGCGTGACCAAGTGGCAGACCTCCTGGGCGTCCGCGCGCGCCAGGTGGTGTTCACCTCCGGGGCGACCGAGGCGGCCCACGCGGCGGTGTGGGGAGCTCTGTGGGACCACCCCGGCGGCGCGGTCCTGTGCGCGGGAGTCGAGCACTCCTGCGTCCGGGACTCCTCCGCGCGCCTCGCGGGGGTCGTGGACCTCCCGGTCGACCGTGCCGGTCGCATCGATCCCGAGGTCGTCGGGGCCGCGCTCGAGCGCGCGGGCCGTGCGGCGGTGCTCGTCCACTGCCAATCGGCCAACCACGAGGTGGGCACGATCCAGCCGGTCACGGGGGTCGTCGAAGTGTGCCGGCGGGCGGGGGTGCTCGTCCACGTCGACGCTGCGGCGGCCTGCGGTCATGTCGACCTCGGCCTCGGCCTCGAAGACGGTCCCGACTTCGTGTCGGTGAGCGCGCACAAGCTCGGCGGGCCACCGGGGGTGGGCGCGCTGGTCCTGCGGCGGGGGCTACGGGTCGAACCGCTCCTCTGCGGCGGCCACCAGGAGCGGGCGCGCCGCGCCGGCATGGAGAACGTGGGCGGCATCGTCGGCTTCGGTGCAGCGGCCGCCGCTCTCACCGGCGGGACGCTCGCCGACGAGGCCGCGACGGCCCGCGCCCGGACCGAGCGGCTCGCCGCCTCGGTGCTCGCCGTGAAAGGCACGGTGCAGGTCGGGGACCCCACGGGCCGCGTCCCGCACGTCGTCTGCTTCGGGGTGGAGGGCGTCGAGGCGGAGCCGGTGCTGCTCGCCCTCGATCGTGCCGGGATCGCCGTCCACTCCGGCTCGGCGTGCGCTTCGGAGTCGCTCGAGCCCTCGCCGGTGCTCGCCGCGATGGGCGAGGACCCGAACCGTTCCCTTCGGCTCTCGGTGGGATGGTCCACGACCACAGATGACATCGACGCCTTCGCGGCTGCCTTCCCGCGCGTGGTCGCAGAGCTCCGGGCACTCCGCGGGTGATCACTCGGTGAGCTGCGCGTGTGGCTTCTATGTCCGCGGGACGCCCGCGGGCACCGGCTCGTGCTCCGCACGGTACGCGGAGCGGATCTCGGGTGCCGCCTCACGCAGCCAGCCCGCCGTCGGCTCGTCGGCGAGGAAGCTCGCGAAGTGGGATATGGCCGACGCCTTGGCCCCCTCCTCGTAGAGAACGACGCCGAGGTAGTACTGCGCGACGAACAGATGACGGTCGATCCTCACCGCCTCCTCGAGCGCCGAGGCGCCCTCCGCGGCGACTGTCTGCTCCTTCGCTGCGCTCGCCGCGCGCCAGTCGAGCCATCCCCACTCGGCGAGGGCGACCGGCTGGCGCGGGTCTTCGGTGAGCACGTCGCCGTAGAGCTGCATCGCCTGGGTGGCACGGCCCTGTCCGGCGAGGGCCTGCGCCTGGTCGAGCTGGCGCTCGATCTTCTGGGCCGCGTTGAGCGTGATGCTGCCGGTCGCGTATTGCCCGGGAAGGCGCGGGGAGGACAGGTCGAAGACGAGCAGCACGGCCGCCGCCACCACCGACGCCACGCCCAGCGCGGCGAACCACCATCGGCGTCGCCACCGGACGCGCCACCGGGAGCCGGCTCCGCCCTGTGGGTCGCGCGCCCGGCGGGTGACGGAACGTTCTGCGGCAGCCAAGGAGTCGTCGAGCACCGCAGTAGCCGACGCGCGGAGCGCCTCGTCGACCTCGGCGAGCCGCCGTTCGTCCCTGGTGCGGAGCAGCTCGTAGTCCTCGTCGGCGAGATCGCCCGCGAGGTGCTCGAGCGCCGCGTCGTCGCGCGAGCGCCGGAGCAGATCGCGCTCGTCATGGAGGTGCCACTGGCGGTCGCCGGCGCGCACCCGTGCGGAGCGGTCCATGTCCTGCGTCATGCCGTGGCCTCGGGGAG
>JBOGGB010000579.1:0-19614 GCA_050743605.1 Acidimicrobiales bacterium | reverse complement strand
CTCACCGCCAAGAGAGGCCGAGTGGTCGCCGCCTTCATGGTCGGGCTCGACGAGGAGATCCTGCTGGTGTCGACCGGTGGGGTGGTGATCCGCACCGCGGTGCGGGAGATCGCCTCCCAGGGACGCGATGCAACCGGAGTGCGCGTGATGAACCTGGACGACGGGCAGGTGGTGGCGGCGGTCGCGCGGGTCTCGGGGGGCGAGTAGCGCATCTCCCGGCCGCGCGAGCAGAATTCGACGAGTCCTTAGCGGCCCCTTCGAAAGCTCTTAGGTACGTCGGCTGTACTGGAGGTGCAGCAGGCGCGCCAGGGAGCTCCGGCCTTCGGACAGGCCCGGACGGCGCGGGGACAGAGGAGACACCATGAGCGAGCGCACCGAGGACCACGGCGAACCCGAGGAGCACGCGGAACCGGCGCCGGGCCAGCAGGGTGCGCCGGGCCAGCAGGGTGCGCCGGGCCAGCAGGGTCCCGCTGAGGGCGCGGGCGCCCCGTGGTGGCACCAGCCGCCTCCCGACGCTTCCGCCTGGGTGCCCCAGGGCGGTTGGCAGGGGTCACGATGGACAGGCGGGCCGTGGGGGTGGGGATCGACCGATGTCGGATGGGGCCAGCAGGCGCGGCCGGCGGCGGCCGAGGGGCGCGCGCGTCGCAGGGGCGTGGCTGCAGCCGGGGTCAGCGTGTTCACGGTGCTCGCGCTCCTGATCGGTATCGGGATCGGCTACGGCGTCTGGAGTGGCGGGAGCGCACCGTCGGGCCGCTCCTTTCTCCCCGCAGGGGGAGCACACGGGTCGACATTCACGACGACAGTCCCCGGCACAGCGGGCAGGAAGACGACCTCGGCCACCGGTGCGCCGTCCAACATCGCGACAATCAGGGCGAAGGTGGAGCCGGGGCTCGTCGACATCAACACCGTGCTCGGCTACGACACAGAGGAGGCGGCGGGGACGGGGATGGTCCTCACGCCCACAGGCAAGGTCCTCACGAACAACCATGTGATCGAAGAGGCCACGAAGTTGAGCGCCACCGATCTCGGCAACGGGAAGACGTACCCGGCGACCGTGCTCGGCTACACGCGCACAAACGACATCGCGGTCATTCAGCTCGAGGGCGCGTCCGGCCTGAAGACGGTGCACCTGGGCGACTCGACCACGGTGAAGGTCGGTGAGGCCGTCGTCGGCATCGGCAACGCAGGAGGCACCGGCGGAGTGCCGAGCGCCGCAGGCGGCTCGGTCACGGCCTTGAACCAGTCGATCAAGGCGAGCGACGAGGGTTCCTTCGGCACGACGTACGAGAACCTCGTCGGCCTCATCCAGAGCAACGCCGACATCCAGCCCGGCGATTCGGGCGGACCCCTCGTGACCACCGCCGGCGACGTCATCGGGATGGACACGGCGGCGTCTGTGTCCCAGGGCTACCGCTTCCAGGGAGTGGCGGCGGGCCAGGGCTACTCCATCCCGATCAACAAGGCGATGTCGGCCGCGCGGCAGATCATCGCCCATAAGCCCTCGCCGACGGTGCACATCGGGGGAACGGCGTTCCTCGGCGTCTACGTGGGAGCCGCGAGGTCGGGGACATCGTTCAACCGCTTCGGGTTCGGGCACACAGGCACATTCACAACCCGCACATCGACATTCACAACGGGCGCGCCCACTCCGGTGAGCGGGGCCGTCGTGGAGCAGGTGATCCCCGGCACCCCGGCGCAGGCGTCAGGGCTCGCGCAGACAGACGTCATCACGAGTGTCGGCGGGAAGCCGGTCACCAGCCCGACAGACCTGACGAAGCTCCTCCTCGGGTACCACCCAGGGAACACGGTGAAGGTGGGCTGGACGACGAGCTCGGGCCAGACGATGGAAGCCAAGGTCACCTTCGCGAGCGGACCGCCGGCGTGACGACCTGACCCACTTGTCAGGCGCCCCGCGTCGGAGGAAGCTGGTCCCTCGCCACCGAGATCGCCGAGACCTCGGGGAAGGAGGGGTGATGGCGGATGTCGTGAGAGCTGCGCTGGTCCAACGGAGCTGGACCGGCGACAAGGAGTCGATGATCGACGCGAGCTTCGCGCTGGCGAAGCAGGCCGCCTCACAGGGAGCGCAGGTGCTGTGCTTCCAGGAGCTCTTCTACGGCCCGTACTTCTGCCAGGTCCAAGACCCGGCGCACTACGCGTACGCCGAGCCGGTGCCCGGCCCGACGACCGAGCGGGTCGCGGAGCTGGCCAGGGAGACCCACATGGTGGTGGTCGCCCCCGTCTACGAGGAGGAGCAGCCGGGCGTGTACTACAACACGGCGGCGGTTCTCGACGCCGACGGCCGCCTTCTGGGCACCTACCGGAAGCACCACATCCCGCAGGTGAAGGGGTTCTTCGAGAAGTTCTACTTCCGCCCGGGGAACCTCGGCTTCCCGGTGTTCGACACCGCGGTGGGCCGCATCGGCGTCTACATCTGCTACGACCGTCACTTCCCCGAAGGGTGGCGGGCCCTCGGTCTCGCAGGCGCGCGCATCGTCTTCAACCCTTCTGCGACGTCCCGCGGGCTGTCCGCCTACCTGTGGAACCTCGAGCAGCCGGCTGCGGCCGTGGCGAACGAGTACTTCGTTGGGGCTCTGAACAGGGTGGGGGTGGAACCCCTCGGTGACGACGACTTCTACGGCGGTTCGTACTTCTGCGACCCCCGCGGCCGGCTGGTAGGAGACGCCGCATCGGGTTCGGCGGACGAGGTGGTCGTGCGCGACCTCGACATGGAGCTCTTGGAGGAGGTGCGCCAGCTCTGGGCCTTTTACCGCGATCGCCGCCCTGACGCGTACGACCCGCTGGTCGCGCCATGACGGGGCTCCTCGTCGAGGGAGGCACCGTCGTGACCTCCTCTGGCGCGGCTGCAGCCGACGTGCTGGTCGACGAGGGTCGGATCGCCGCGCTGCTCGCTCCGGGCTCCGCGCATCCGTCGGAGGGGATGGCCCGCGTCGACGCGACGGGCAAGCTCGTCGTGCCCGGAGGGGTCGACGTGCATACCCACATGGAGATGCCCTTCGGCGGCACGCGCTCTTCGGACACGTTCTACACCGGGACCAGAGCCGCGGCCCACGGCGGCACGACGACGATCGTCGACTTCGCGGTCCAGCCGCGTGGCGGGTCCGCGAGAGAGGGCCTCGACACCTGGATGGCCCGCGCCGAGGGGCATTGCGCGATCGACTTCTCCTTCCACGTGATCCTCTCGGACGTGCACGAGCCCGTCCTGAAGGAGATGCACGGACTCGTCGCCGATGGAGTCACCAGCTTCAAGCTGTTCATGGCCTATCCCGGTGTCCTCTACTCCGACGACGGCCAGATCCTTCGGGCGATGCAGGCGGCTGCGGACTGTGGCGCGGTGGTGATGATGCACGCCGAGAACGGCATCGCCATCGACGTGCTCGTCGCCCAGGCGCTCGCCGCGGGGAGAGGTGAGCCGAAGATGCACGGCGAGACGCGTCCCAGTGTCCTGGAAGGCGAGGCGACCCACCGGGCGATCGTGCTCGCAGGGGTGGCGGGCTGCCCGCTCTACATCGTTCACCTCTCGGCGATGGAAGCCCTCGCCGAGGTCGCCGCCGCGAGGGACGCCGGTCGGCAGGTGTTCGCCGAGACCTGCCCCCAGTACCTGTTCCTCGACGAGTCGCTCATGGCGGTCGGCGACTTCGAGGGCGCCAAGTACGTCTGCTCGCCTCCCATCAGGGCGCATGCCCATCACGAGGCGTTGTGGCGGGGGCTCGGGACCGGCGACCTTTCGGTCGTCTCGACCGACCATTGCCCCTTCTGCATGAAGGACCAGAAGGAGCTCGGGCTGGGCGACTTCTCGAAGATCCCGAACGGCCTGCCGGGGGTGGAGCATCGCATGGATCTCGTCTACCAGGGGGTCGTGCAGGGCAGGATCTCGCTGACGCGTTGGGTGGAGCTCACCTCTTCGGCACCTGCGCGCCTGTTCGGGCTGTACCCGGCCAAGGGTTCGTTGCTGCCGGGCGCAGACGCAGACCTCGTCGTCTACGACCCGGAGCGTCGCCGAACCTTGTCGGCCGAGTCGCACCACATGGCAGTGGATTACTCCGCGTACGAAGGGATGGACGTGACTGGCGGCGTCGACACGGTGATCTCGAGAGGCCGCGTCGTAGTCGAGCACGGCACCTTCACGGGTCACGAGGGCCACGGTCGCTTCGTGCCGCGTGCGATGTTCACGGGGATCGACGTGCCGGCGTCGAGGACGGCGCAGCGGTGAAGTTCGGCCTGGTCCTCCAGAACGACCCGCCCGCGTCGCGGCTGATCGAGCTGGCGCGCCATGCCGAAGGTCTCGGGTTCGACTCGGTGTGGACGTTCGACTCGCCGGTGCTCTGGCAGGAGCCCTTCGTCGTGTACTCGCGCATCTTGGAGGCGACCGAGCGCGTGATGGTCGGACCGATGGTGACCAACCCTCGCTCGAGGACCTGGCCGGTGATGGCGTCGCTGTTCGCGACGTTGAACGACATGTACGGCAACCGGACGATCTGCGGCATCGGACGGGGCGACTCAGCCGTCCGGACGGTCGGAGAGAGCCCGACGAGCCTCGAGGAGCTCGGAGCCTGCATCCGGACGGTGCGAGCTCTGGCGCGCGGCGAGGAGGTGGAGCTGCGCAGAAGGGCGGTGCGGCTCCCCTGGGTGCGAGGGGGGGCGCTCGAGGTGTGGATGGCGGCCTACGGCCCGAAGGCCCTCGCTCTCGCCGGACGGGAGGCCGACGGGCTCATCCTCCAGCTCGCCGATCCTTTCGTGATCTCCTGGGCGATCGGGTGCGCACGGTCGGCGGCTGAGGAGGCAGGGCGGGACCCCGAGGCGCTCACGATCTGCGCAGCGGCTCCGGCTTACGTCGGCGAGGACGTTGCCCACCAACGCGACCAGGTCCGTTGGTTCGGGGGGATGGTCGGCAATCACGTGGCCGATCTCGTCGCACGTTACGGCGCGGAGCCGGCAATGGTGCCCCGAGCGCTCACCGAGTACATCGAGGGCCGTAAGGGGTACGACTACGCGCACCACGGACGGGCGGGCAACCCGGACACCGAGTTCGTCCCCGACGAAGTCGTGGACCGCTTCTGCGTGCTCGGCTCCGCAGGAGATCACGTGGAGAAGCTCCGCGAGCTCGAACGGTTGGGTGTCTCCCACTTCGCGCTGTACCTGATGCACGACGCGCAGGACGCCACCTTGACCGCCTATGGCGAGCACGTACTGCCCGCGTTGCGCGGAGGGTGACGAGGGCGTCTTCTCCACGCCCACGGACGTTGCCGTTCCGGTAATGTCCCGGTAACGCCCACGTCGTTTGCGTCGATGGGCCAGGGGTATACGAGAGCGGCGACCCGGCAAGGGCGTTGGACGCGCCTGCCGTGCACGCACGCGCGCACTCTCGACCACCCACCCCCCGGCGAACGTGCCGGCGACCAGAAGGTCCGAACCCGCTGATCCCCCCGGCCCCTGCGTAGCACCGCTCTCGAGGATGTTCGACGGCGTGGTCCCCACGCCACACCCTCACTATTGGATCGGGCTCACTCCATGGAAGGAGGAGTCATGCGCCTGGACGTCGTGATTCCCGCCCACAACGAGGCTTGTCGGATCGACAAGACGCTGCATGCCTACAGATCGGTCGTGAGCGACCCCACGGCGCGCTTCATCGTCGCACTCGATCGGTGCACGGACCAGACGGCAGCGGTCGCGCAGGCCCATGCGCGGATCGACGGCCGGGTCGAGATCGTGGAGTACCCGAAGTTGGGGAAGGGCGGAGTGCTCATGGAGTCGTTCCGACAGTGCCGCGCCGAGGTCGTGGGCTTCGTCGACGCGGACTGCGCAACCCCTCCGGCCGAGTTCCTCCGTCTCGTCGACACCGTCGCCGGACGCGAGGAAGGGCGCCCTGCCGCCGACGTGGCGATCGCCAGCCGGTTCCACCCGTCGTCGGTACTACCCAGCCCGAGGAGCGCAGGGCGGCGCATCGCGAGCCGGGCCTTCGCTGCGCTCGTCCACTTCCTGTTCGGCCTTCGCTGCGCCGACACGCAATGCGGCGCGAAGGTGATGAGTCGACGCGTGCTCGTGGACGCGCTCCCGCTGCTCTCGTCACGCGACTTCCTGTTCGACGTCGATCTGCTCGTGGTCGCCGACCGACTCGGCTTCCGTATCGTCGAGGTACCGACGGTGTGGCTCGATCGTGTCGGCTCGCACGTGCATCCCGTCGCTGACGGGAAGAAGATGGCGGCGTCGGCGCTGGCCCTATGGCTGCACCACCGGGTGATCCCCCTCCCCGACCCCCTCGCGGAGCCTGACCCCGTCGCGGCCTCCGACCCCGACCCCCTCGCGGCCTCCGACCCCGACATGACGGCCGGGCGTAGGGACCGCGGTCGGGGCGCGACGAGGAGGCACGGGACGCGCGGTACGGCCGACGTCGCGATGGTCACCCCGTTCCCGGCCACCTCCGGCGACGCTCCAGTCGCAAGCGGCGTCACTTCGCACGCGGCGAGGCTCGCCGCGGCACTTGCGGCGGAGGGCATGACAGTGGAGGTGATCGCGCCGCGGCTGCCGGGGGAAGCCCCGAGGTCCCGAGCGGGAGACGTCGGTGTCTCACGCGTCTACCGGCCAGGGCCCCTGGCCGTCCCGCTCGCGCTTCGCGCGGCAATGCGTACCGGCGCTCCGGTCGTCCATCTACAGCACGAGACCTTCCTGTACGGCGGACCCTCCTCGGTGCCGGGCCTGGGCGTGGGGCTCTCGGCGCTCCGGCACTCGGGAGCGAGCAGTGTCGTGACGCTGCACCAGGTGGTCGACCCCTCCGACGTCGATGAGGAGTTCGTGTCGCTGCACCGTGTCCGGGCGCCCGCACCGGTCGTGCGCGCGGGCCTGGGGGCGGTGCAGCTCGCAGCCGAGGCGCTTGCCGACCGGGTCATCGTCCACGAGGAGGCGTTCGTGGGGCTGGCGCCGTCAGCCGCGGTGGTGCCCCTGGGCATCCAGCCCAGGACGCCGCTCCCGCAGGCGGCGGCGCGAGCCAGCCTGGGGCTCGACCCCGACCGTTTCGTCGCGCTCTGCTTCGGGTTCCTCTCTCCCTACAAGGGGCTCGAGGCGGCGCTGGAGGCCGCAGCGATCGCCGGCGAGCGGCTCGAGCTCGTCTTGGCGGGAGGTGAGCATCCGCGCCTCGCCGGTCGGGACCCCTATGCCGAGCTGCTCCGCTCCCGTTTCGGCGACGTCGCACGCTTCACCGGCTACGTCGCAGACCGCGACGTCGCGGCGTGGTTCTCCGCGGCGGACGCAGTCCTCGTGCCGTACCCGAAGCCATTCGCGACGAGCGGGGCGTTCGCGGACGCGCTCAGCTACGGACGCCCGGTGCTGTGCTCTCCCGCCTTTGCGGCTTGCGTGGGCGCACCCGCCGAGACGGTGGTCCCGACCGATCCGAGATCGCTCGCGACGCAGCTGCTCCACCTCGCAGGGCAGCCGCGCGCGCTGTCGAGGGTCGCATCCGCCACTGAGCGCATGGCGCGCGAGCGCACCTGGGAGCGCGCGGCTCGCGCGCACGTACGCATCTACGAGGAGGTGATCGATGCCAACCGTGGTCCTGGTGGACGCCGACGGACAGGGCCGCCTCGGTGATGACGCGTTGCTCGCCGCATTCGTCTCGGCGCTTCCCGGATGGAAGGTCGTCGGGATGTCGCTCGATCCAGCGGCTGCGCGCTGGGGAGGGCGACCAGCCTGGCTCCGTCTATGGGGCATGCTGCGCGAGGCGATCCGTGCGGACGCCGTCGTCTTCGGCGGCACCGTGCTCACGATGTTCTGCTCCCGCTCGGAACGGCGTGCGAGCTCGGCGCTCCGTGCGAGCTCGGCGCTCGTGGTCGCCGCCTCCTTGCTGAAGCGGAAGGTCGTGCTGTTGGGGGTCGGTGCGGGGTGCATCGACACGAAGACGGAGGGACGGATCGCGCGACGCCTCGTGCGCCGTAGCGACCTCCTTGTCGTGCACGACGAAGAGTCGGCGCACGAGCTCGTCGGGGTGGGGGTGCCCGGACCGGTGCGCGTGGGCGCCGACCCGGTGTGGGCTCTCTTGGCACCTCCGGAGGCCTCGGGCGCGCGACGCGCCGAACGGGTGCTCGTCATCCCCCCTCGCCGGAGCGCGACGGGCCGAGGGGTCGGCGGAGGAGAGGAGACGGCCGGAGCGCTCCCGGACGCGGTTGCAGGGCTGGTCGGCCGCGGCATGCGTGTGGCGCTGCAGCCCTGGGAGCACCCCGACGATGGCGCGCCGCGCTCGAGACCGTCCGGGCCGCCCGGAGGCGACCCCTCGGGCGCATGGCTGATGGAGCGGGCGTGCGGGGAGGTGGAGCGCCTCCCGGC
Source organism: Acidimicrobiales bacterium (assembly GCA_050743605.1). Lineage (GTDB taxonomy): Bacteria > Actinomycetota > Acidimicrobiia > Acidimicrobiales > RAAP-2 > JAJYVT01. Next base: position 11,280 of record JBOGGB010000579.1, on the reverse strand, counting down.
ACCGGCGTCGTTGGCGGAGGCCGTCTCGTCCATGCGCGATGCCGGCGTGGTGCTCACCTACCGGTTCCACGGACTGGTCGCGGCCGGAGCGGCAGGAGTCCCGACGGTCGCGGTCGCCCACGAGGCGAAGCTCGCCGGGCTCTCGCGGCGGCTCGGACAGCGGGCCGTGGCACCCGAGGTCGGACCGGAAGAGCTCTGTGAGGCCGTGCTCGGTGCCGTCGGCTCGAGCGGTCCGGACCCCGGAGTCGTGAAGCAGGAGATCGAGAGGGCCGAGGAGGGGTTCCAGCTCCTGCGGGTGCTCCTCGCGTCAGGGGACACGGAGGAGTCCCACGAGCTCGGCGCGCTGCCCCTGTCAGAGTGGAGCTGACTGCGAGCGGCGCCGCGCGCCGCATTCCCGGAGTCCGGTTCGCTTCGGCGACCGCTGCCCGCGAGCAGGCGGTCGTCGCCGCCGGTCAGGTGGTCGCGGGTGGTGGCAACCTCGTGTTCTCGCTCGTCATGGCGAGGGTGCTCGCGCCCGGCTCCTTCGCCGAGATCGCGTCCTTCCTCGCCATCTACTCGCTGCTGGGGCTCCCGGGCGCCAGCATCAGCGCCGTCGCTTCGCTGAGGCCCGACGCCTCACCGCGGGCGCGGCGGCGGACGCTCGCGGCGGGTGCGCTCGTCGGGCTCGCGCTGGCTGCGTGTGCCGGTTGGGTCGGGCCGCTGATCCGTCTCCCGACCGCCATGGTCGTGGTCCTCGGGCTCTCGGCACCCGCACTGGGGGCGGTCGCGCTCGAGCGCGGGCGCCTGTACGGGACGCGCGGGCACCGGCGGCTGATCGCGAGCTTGCTCGTCGAACCCGGAGTCCGCCTGACCGCAGGGATCCTGCTCGCGCTCTCGTTGGGCGCGGTCGGCGGGGCGGTGGGGGTGATCGTGGGCGGGTACGGCGCCCTGGAGATCGCCCGTCGGGTGGGAGGCCGGCGTGGGGCTCGACGCGGGCTCCGGAGGACGGCCGGGACGGCGACCGACGAGCTCGCCGCCACCGGGGACGCCGCCGCAGAGCTTGCCGCCGCAGAGGCGGTGGCGGTACCAGGGGTGGCCGCCGTCACCCCGCTCTCCTCGGCGGAGCCAGCCTCCGGGAGCAGGCGGGCTCTGCAGGGCCCGCTCGTGTGGACGGGGGTGTGCTTCCTGCTCGTCGCGGTAGTCCAGAACCAGGACCTGCTCATCGCGAACCGCGTCCTCCCCCCTGCCCTCGCAGGGCAGTTCGCCGTTCTCTCGACGCTCGGGGGCATCACCGCCTTCGCCACCCTGACCGTCCCGCTCGTGCTCCTGCCTCGTACGGCCGGCGGGGACCGGACGGCGCTCGTCCCGGCTCTGGGGCTCACGGCACTGATCGGGGGCTGCGCGGTCGCCGTCGCCGCACTGGATCCCGGCGAGCTCGTCGGTGGGCTCTTCGGCATGCGCTACGAGCCGGTGGCCGGACTCGCCGCTCCCTACCTCCTGGCCATGGCGCTGCTCGGCATCGGCCGCGTGCTCGCCGCGCACGCCTGCGCGCTCCACTGGGGCCGCAGGACCGCGGCGGTCGCCACGCTGGCAGCCGCCTTGCAGGCGGCGCTCGTCGTCGAGCTCGGGCGCGACCCGAGAGACGTGGCCCTGTCGACGCTCGCTGCGACGGCGTTTTTCAGCGTCGTCCTGTTCGGCATGGTCATCGTGGTGCCTGCGGGGCGCCGCGCCGCACCGCGACTGCGCGTCCACGTCGGCGCGGCATTGATCCGGGTGCGCACGAGGCGGCTCGCGGCAGGGCTGCTGGCGCTCACCGCGGCTGGCGCGGCGATCCGTCTCGTGATCCCGCGGGGACTGTGGCTCGACGAGGCGACGAGTGTGCACGAGGCCAGTCTCAGCTTCGGAGGCATGATCCACGCGCTGTACGCGTCGGACGTTCATCCGCCGATGTATTTCTGCGTGCTGTGGGGGGCCATTCGCCTCTTCGGCGACGGAGAGCTCGCAGTGAGGCTTCCCTCCATTGCCGCGGGTGTGCTCACCATCCCGGTGCTGTACCTCCTCGGGAAGGAGGCCTATGACCGCAGGACGGGGCTCGTCGCCGCGGCAGTCGGTGCTGTGGCGCCGATCCTCGTCTGGTACTCCCAAGAGGCGCGCATGTACTCCATGCTCGCCCTCTTCGGGCTCATCGCGGTGTGGGCGCAGGTCCGGATCCTGAAGCGGACCCCATCCGGGCATGTCGGCGCGTGGCCGTGGATCGTCTACACGGTCGCGACCGTGGCGATGGTATGGACGCAGTACTTCGGCCTCCTGCAGGTCGTCTTCCAGCAGCTTGCGTTCGTGTGGGCCGTCGTGGCCCGGAAGCACCGCGGCGAGCCGGTCCGGCCGCTCGTCACCTGGTGGGTCCTGACCGGAGTGGTGGTGTTCGTCGGCATCAGCCTCCTGATGCCCTTCGCGTACCACCAGTTCGCGGTGAACCAGAACGCAGGCAGGGGCTTTGGTGCGCCACAGCAGGTCACAACGGCCGCCGCGCTGAGCGGCAACCACATCGGCGTCTACGCGATCCTTGCGAACCTCGTGTGGGCGGTGATCGGCTACCAGCCGAACCCGACGATGCTTCTCCTCGGCGCGCTGTGGCCACTCGGGATGCTGTTCGCGCTGTCACTGCTCGGGAGGAAGAGCCAGCCTGTGACCGCGTTGCTCGTCACTGTCGTGCTCGGACCCGGCGTCTCGCTGTTCCTGCTCGGCCTGGTGAAACCGTACCTCTTCGATATCAGGTACCTCTTCCCGGCGGTCGCGGTCCTTGCAGTTCTCGTCGCGCGGGTGCTGACGGGTCTCGTGAGGCATGCCCGGCCACTCGCCGCAGTCACCGGCGTCGTGCTCGTCGTGATGGCAACCTTCCTCGTCAACCAGCAGGCGAACGGGTCGAACCCCCGTCGCTACGACTTCGCGACAGCGCTCACGTCGATCGACCACCAGGACCGACGGGGCGACGCCCTCCTCTACAGCCCATCCGACTTGAACTACCTCGTGGAGTACTACTCGCCACATCTGCATGCGGCACGCGTGACGCAGCATCCCCGTGCTCCGAGCGCGGGCCGCACGCTCTGGGTGCTGGAGAGCCCCATCCTCGAGAGCAGTCAGGGCGAGAAGGAGAAGGTGGCCGGGGCGATCTCGTACTTGGAACGGCACAGTCACCTCGTCGGACGCACTCGGTACTCGAACGTGGAGGTGTGGGTCTTCCGATGACCAATGAGCACGCGTGGAGCGAGGCCACCGAGGCCAGCGAGGCCGTAGAGGCCGCGCGCCCGGAGCGAGCCGCGAGCGCGCCGGTGCGGGGGGCTCCGGAAGCGACCCCGCCGGCGACCGCGCCCTCCATGGCGCGTTGGACAGGCGATCCAAGGCGTTCCGAGGTGCGCTGGCGCGACGCGCACGCGTGGAGACGGACTGACACGATTCTCCGCCTGCTCCTGCCGCTGAACGTGGCTGTGGCCGTCTGGTACTTCGAGTGGCTGCTGCGCCCCGAACGGGTCGGCGAGCCGGTTCTGTACGGGCTCCTCGTGGCGGCAGAGCTGTTCAACCTCGTACAGGCTGCGGGGTTCTGGTGGACCTGCCGCCGAGGGCGAGACCGCCCGGCGTCTCCGCGCTGGAGGGGCGCCCCTCCCCGGGTCGACGTCCTCGTCCCGGTGTACAACGAGCCGCTGGACGTGGTCGGGCCGACCATCTCGGCTGCCGTCCGTATGGTCGGGGCTCGCCACACGGTCTGGGTACTGGACGACCTGGGGCGCATCGATCTGCGTCGCCTGGCAGAGTCCAACGGCGCACGGTACGTGCGTCGCGGCGGCAACGCCGGCGCCAAGGCAGGCAACCTGAATCATGCGCTCGGCGTGACCGACGCGCCGTTCATCGCCCTCTTCGACTGCGACCACGTGCCTGATCGCCAGTTTCTCGTCCGCACCCTCGGCTGGCTCGAGACCGACCGCACCGTCGCGTTCGTGCAGACTCCCCAGTACTACGCGAACGCCGGGACGAACAAGATCGCGGCTGCGTCGTGGTCACAGCAGTCGCTGTTCTTCGGGGGGATCGCCCGCGGCAAGGATGCCATCGGTGCGATGTTCTGCTGCGGCACGAACGTCGTGTTCCGGCGCAGCGCGCTCGAGGCAGTCGGAGGGTTCCCCGAGGGGTCGCTCACGGAGGACTTCGCGCTGTCAGTGCGGCTGCACGAACGCCGCTACCGATCCGTCTACGTGAACGAGGTCCTGGCGCAGGGTCTCGGGCCCGAGGACATGACGTCATACGTGAGCCAGCAGCAGCGCTGGGCGCGCGGCTGCGTGAGCGCGATCCCAGCTGCGATCGTCGCCACACTTCCCTGGCGGGTACGGCTCCAGTACCTGCTGTCGGCGATGTTCTTCCTGTCCGGGTGGACCTTCGCGGTCTACATGGCCCTCCCCGCCGTACGGATCTTCGTGGGGATCCAGCCGCTCGCAGGAGCGACGGCCTCACAGTTCCTGGTCCACTTCGCACCCTATTTCTGCTTGAGCCTCGCCGCGGTGGCGGTGGCGGGCGCCGGTTCCTATTGCTTCGACGCGTTCGCGCTGATGGTCGCGAGCGCCTGGGTGCAGATCGTGTCGACGATCTTGGTCGTGCTGCGACGGACCGGCCGCTTCGTGGTCACCGCGAAACATGGCAAGAAGGGCGCGCAGCCCCGCGCGGCGCTGCCGTCCCTGCTCGCCATCGGAGCACTGGTCGGCGCCATCGCGTTCGCCTTCAGCGGACGCCTGAGCGCCAGCACGCTGAACAATGTCGCATTCGCCGCCCTCCACGTATCGGTGCTCGCCGTCGGCTCCTGGGCGGCGCTCGTCGGTTCCCGACGCGTCCGGAGGCGCGGGAAGGCATCGCCGGGCGACGTTCACCAGGTGGCGGGCCGAGGTTCCGAGCCGGTGGTGCCAACGATGTGCGACCCGGCGGCGGGGGGTCGGGGAGCGCTGTGGACCACGAGCGCCCCGCCCCGCGGTGAAGAGGTCGTGGATGCGGGGGGACGATCGTGAGCGCCGGCAGTGATCCCCGCGCCAGCGGGACGCGGGGGGACGGCGCACTCGGGGTGCACGCCGCGCCCCTTCTTGCGACAGGCCGTCCACTCGTGCGGCGCGGTGGCGCCCGCCGTATGGCTACCGCGGTGCTCGCTGTGGTCGTGGTCGCGGGAGGCATCGCCGCCCTCTCGATGTCCGGACGCCTGGCGGGACGGCCATCGCCGGCGGCCCTCGCGCGCCGCGACGCTTCGGCGTTCCTCGCGCGCTACGTCGCGCCGGACGGCCGGGTGGTCCGGACCGACCAGGGGGGCACGACGGTGAGCGAGGGCGAGGGCTACGCCCTGCTCCTCGCGGTGGCGATCGGCGACCGGTCGACTTTCGCCCGCGTGTGGAAGTGGGAGGAGCGACATCTCCAGCTCCGTGACGGGCTGTTCGCGTACCTCTGGCGGCACGGGTCCGTGGAGAACGCTTCGCCCGCAGCGGACGCCGACCTCGACACCGCGTGGGCGCTCGTGCTGGCCGGCAGGCGCTTCGGTGATCCCCGGTACACGGCCGCGGGATCGCGGGTGGCCACGAGCATCCTTAGCCACGAGACGGTGACGGTTCCCACGACCGGGACGGCGCCCGGCCGGGCGGGATCCGTCGAGCTCGTCGCGGGTCCCTGGGGCCGCCGTGCCCCCTTCACGGTGAACCCGAGCTACCTCTCGCCCGAAGCGATGGCCGCGCTCGCGAGGCTCACGGGCCAGAAGACGTGGGACCGCCTGGAAGTTGACAGCCTCGCACTGCTCGGCAACCTGCAGCATGGCGAGGCAGGCGGCCTGCTCCCCGACTGGGCGACCGTCTCGAGCACGGGCGAGGCGCAGCCTTCGGGCTCCGAGTCCGGTTCTGGCTCTGGTTCTGGCTCTGGCTCGGCCGGGCGGCCGACCTACGGCCTGACAGCCGAGCGTGTGGCGGTCTGGTACGCCGCGGACTGCTCGGCTCGAGGCAGAGCGATCGCCGCTGCCATGTGGCGCACGCTGCGCGGCCTCCGGTCGAGGGGCGGCCGAACCGCCTACTCGCTCGACGGCACGGCGCTGGCCAGGACGGTCAACCCCTTGGGATACGTCGCGTCGGCTGCCGCGGCGTACTCCGGAGGGCACGAGAAGGCAGGCCTCGACCTGCTCGCGCGGGCCGACCGCCAGAACTCCCGCTTCCACACCTACTACGGCGGAGCATGGACGGCGCTCGGCCGCGTCCTTCTGGACACGACTTGGCTGTCCTCCTGCCCTCCCGGTCAGATCAATCGACCTGAGGCGGGCCGCTCACCCTGAGCAAGCCCGACCTGGTGACCGGACCGACCGGTGGCCGGTTCAGCCCACGGTCGACTTGATGTGCTTCGCGAGCTTGTCCTCGATCTCGAGGTTCCAGGCCGTCTCCGCCACGTCCACGACGAGGAAGAGGTCCGACACGAGGAGCGTCTCTGCAGCCATCACCCCGAGGTGCTCCAGCCACTTGCCGATCCCGATCCGTACGGTGAAGTCCTCCGGCGTGCCCGAGACGAGGATGGACAGGGCCCTGTCGGCGTCGACGACGCCTCTCAGGAAGCCGCCCTTCTTGGCCTGGAGTGCGGTCCCCTGCGTGCCGGGCGTGGAGGTCTGGACGGCGAAGCCGTCGGCTTCGAGGTACGAGCCGATCTTCTGCGAGAGGGCCGCAAGGTCGGTGCTCTTGCCCTCGAAGTGCAGGACCTTGTCGCCGCTCATCCGGGCCTCCTTCGCCAGCGGCCGCATGCCACCCGCCGGGGATCGTACTCACACACGAGGCCCTCTGGAGGTCCACGGTTCGGGCTCCCGGCGCCGAGCCGTACGCCGAGCCGTACCCCGCGCTGTGGGATGCTTGTCGGCTGATGCGAGTCGTCGAGCTCGTCTTTGCCGTCGGTTGGGCGGCCTTCTGGTTCGGCTGGCTGGTGGCGGCGCTCTCCATGAAGCGGGGTCGCATCCCCTGGTCCCGTGAGCTGGGCGTGAGGGTTGTTCTCGTGGCCGTCGCGGTCCTCCTCCTCCGGTCCGGCGCGCTCCGGGACCACAGATCGAACAGCAGCGTGGCGTTGACCGCGATCGGGCTGGTGCTCTTCGCGCTGGGCCTTGGCTTCGCGGTGTGGGCTCGCGTGCACATTGGCCGCAACTGGGGCACCCCGATGTCGCAGAAGGTCGAGCCAGAGCTGGTGACGAGCGGCCCCTACCGTCTGGTCCGTCACCCCATCTACTCGGGGATCCTCCTCGCCGGGGTCGGGACGGGGGTGGCGCTGAGCTGGCTTTGGCTGGTCGTCACGGCCGTTGCGGGAACGTACTTCGTCTACAGCGCGACGGTCGAGGAGCGCTACATGACCGAACAGTTCCCGGATGCGTACCCCGAGTACCGTGGCACCACCAAGATGCTCGTGCCGCTCGTCTTCTGAGCACGATCGCCTGCCCGTCGCCTGCCCGTCGCCTCGGGCCTCCGCCCGAGCGCGCCGCTGCGACCTCCGAGATGTTTACGGCGAGTCCGCTGGGGCATTGCGATTCGATGACGGAAGGATGTCGGCCACCCGCAGGGCGGCCCGGCAGGCCCGAGCCGAAAGGGGACGAGATGCGACGATCGGTGAGGAACGCGCTGGCCATGCTTGGAGGAGGCACCCTCGCGGGCGCGGCCCTGGCCGCAGGCCTCGGAGCGGGCGGGACGACGGCTGCGAGCCCGCACGTCCACGCGCGCCTCTCCGGCTTCGAGGCGCTGCCCGGGGGGCTGCTCCTGAGCGGCTCCAGGCTTCCCACAGTCCATCTGGGCACGACAGGGGACTTCTACTTCCGCACCGGCACCGACCAGCTCTTCGGGCCCAAGGACATCCATGTCGTCCATCCGTGGGGCGCCGTCGGCATCCCTCTCGCACAGGCGAGGCTGAGGGGCCCCGCAGGTCCGGCCGGTCCGAAGGGGCCGAGCGGCTCGCAGGGACCGAAGGGCACACCTGGGACGTCGATCTTGAGCGGCGGGACAGCCCCGACCACGCAGGGGACGACAGGCGACTTCTACCTCGACACGTCGACCGAGACCCTCTACGGGCCGAAGGCCTCGGGGAGATGGCCCGCGACCGGGGCGAGCCTCGTGGGGAGCCCGGGGACCTCAGGCGCGCAGACAACGGTGGTGAGGCGAGCGACGTTCACCGTTGCCGCTGCCGGCACGGCCACCGGGATCGCCGCGTGCGCGTCCGGCTACGCGGTCACCGGCGGTGGCTACACGAGCACGGCGGCAACCGTCAGCGCGCAGGACGACGCCCCGGTCTTCAAGGGGACAGCCTGGGAGTGGCAGGTGTCCGTCGCCAATGCCACAGCGACGAAGAAGGCGACAGTGACGGCCTACGCCGTGTGCACGAAGGGGGCCGCGCGCTTCACATGACCGTCGGCTCGGCGGGCCACACGACGCGCTGCCGCTGAGGACCGCGAAGGGCGGGGCTGGGTGTCGAGGGGGATCCGGCCCCGCCTCAGCGGGTCCCGGTTACGCGTGCCCGGTGCCAAGGCGCCCTCGCCGGAACTGTTGGCGGTTGCACGCCGTCGGCGCGCGATGGGATGCTGCACCGTCGAGCGCAGGCCGCGCTCGGATCACGAGCCGGGAAGGGAGGGCGGCAATGCGCTACCGTCGTTGAGCGCGCGCTCTGCCGCCCGGTCGGGCGGCAGCACTGCGAGCGCTCACCCGCGCTCACCCGCCTCTTCCACCTGGCTGACATCCGGCCGCAGGGACCTCCTTCCCCTCTCGCCGCATGTCGTGGGCACCTGGCGAGGGGCGCCGCGCGTACGGTGCCGTGGGTCGCCCTCCTTCCCCGAACGGGAGGGAGAGGAATGGATCCGATCGTGACATCGCCACTGGGCGGGGTCGCTCTGGACTCGGGGCACGCCGGCGCGGCACGGCTCGGCCGGCGGGGCCCGTCACGCCGCGCACTCTTCGCAGCTGCGGCGCTCTTCGCCGTGGTGGCCGTGGCCGGGATCACCTGGGCGAAGTGGTACCCGTACGCCGGGAAGCTCGGCACTCTGTGGGACACCCGCGTCTGGAGCGGGACCTCCATGCTCTCGACGGGCGGTGTGCCGGCACAGAGCGCTCCCACCTGGCACGGAGCGTGGTCCTTCACCGTCGCATACGGAGAGGACATCTGGGTGGCCCTCGTCGCGGCGATCGTGATCGCCGCCGCCATGGAGGCGCTGGTCCCTCCACAGCGTGTCGCTTCCCTGCTCAAGCGGCGCACCACGCTCGGAGGGACGGTCCTGGCGGGGCTGGTGGCGATGCCGACGATGATGTGCACCTGCTGCAGCGCGCCGATCACGGTCACCCTCAGGCGCAACGGCGCGCCGACGTCCTCGGCCCTCGGGTTCTGGTTGGGCAACCCGGTCCTGAACCCCGCCGTCCTCGCCTTTCTCGCGTTGGTGGCTCCGTGGCAGTGGGTGGTGACCAGGGCGGTCGTGGGAGTGCTCGTCGTGCTCGCGGTCCCGTACTTCGTCACCCGCGTGGTCCGCACCAGGCGCCGCGACGAGGAGCCAGCGACGACGTCGCCGGTGGAGGGTCGGTCCTTCGATCTGCACCAGGCGCCGCGTCGGTTCGTCACCGCGGTCGGCCGTCTCGGCCTGATGCTGGTGCCCGAGTACTTCGCCGTGGTCCTCCTGATCGGGGCCTTCCGGGGGTGGCTCATGCCGCTCGGCGCCGACACGGTCCGCTGGGGGTTCCTCGCCGTCCTGGTCGCCGCCGCCGCCGGCGTGCTCATCGTGATCCCTACGGCCGGAGAGATCCCGGTCCTTCTCGGCCTCGTGGCAGTCGGCGTGAGCCCGGCCGTGCTCGGAGCGCTGCTGATCGCACTCCCGGCGATCAGCCTTCCGTCGATGGCGATGGTCGGACGCACGCTGACCTGGAGGGTCGTCGCCCTGACGGCGGGGGCGGTAATGGTCTTCGCTCTCCTCGGCGGTGCATTGCTCGCGGCATTGCGGTAGTCGCCCCCGCGGGTTCGTCGTCGCTAGCCCGGGTATCGCGTGAGATCTCGGACGGGCCATCCGATCCTCCGGGGTACGCGCGCAGCCGAGAGCTAGCGTCGACGGCATGTCGATCGCATCGTTGATCGTCGGACTCCTCGTTGGCCTTCTCCTCGGCGGCTTGCTCGCCTGGCTGTGGTTGCGAGGCAGGGAGCTCCAGCTGCGCGCCGAGCGGGACGCGGCGACGAAGGGTGCAATCGCAGAGATCGCGCAGGTGTCAGTGAAGGCGGCCACCGAACAGTTCCGCCAACTCGAAGAGGCCACCGCCAAGAGCGCGACCGAGGATCTCGAGCACCGCCAAGAAGCGCTCGAGAGGTCCGTCTCCGAGCTCGTGAAGCCCGTCTCCGAGCAGCTCGACCGTTACCGCCAGGTGGTCGAGCAGCTCCAGACGAGCAGCGGCCAGATGCACGGAGAGCTGAAGGGCGAGCTCCAGCGGCTCGCGGCAGCCAACGCCGGCCTCCAGAAGGAGACTGCCAATCTCGTGGGGGCGCTGCGTCGCCCGGAGGTGCGCGGCAGTTGGGGAGAGCAGCAGCTGCGGCGCATCGTGGAGCTTGCCGGCATGGTCGAGCACTGCGACTTCGACGAGCAGGTGCATGGGGACAGCGCGTCGGGACACGCTCAGCGGCCCGACTTGGTTGTCCGCCTCCCCAATGAGCGCCGCGTTGTCGTCGACGCGAAGGTCCCACTCGATGCTTTCCTGACAGGGCTCGCCGCAGACGATCCGGCTGATCGCGAGCGGCACATGAAGCGCCATGCCCAGCAGCTACGCGCCCACGTGGAAGATCTCGCCAAACGCTCCTACGCGCAAGGCGTCGAGGGGTCTGTCGACTTCGTCGTCGCCTTCGTACCGAACGACGCACTCCTCGCAGCGGCCTACGAGCAAGACGCCGCGATCGTCGAACGCGCGGTGGCCGATCAGGTGCTCATCGCTACCCCCATCACGCTTATCGCACTGCTGAGGGCCGTCTCCTACGGCTGGCGACAGGAAGCCGCGGCGCGCGACGCTCAGGCGATTGTCGCGGCCGGCCGCACCCTTTACGAGCGGCTCAGTGTCTTGTCGGACCACATCGCCGACCTCGGTGGAAGGCTGCGCTCGGCGGTCGAGTCCTACAACAAGTTCGTCGGGTCGCTCGAACAGCGCGTGCTTCCCCAGGCGCGTCGCTTCGAGACGTTGCGCGCACCTGGCACCGCTCGCTCGGACCTGGCGGGGCCGGCGCCGGTCACGGAGATGCCGCGACCGCTGACCGCACCGGAGC
>JBOGGB010000578.1:0-2025 GCA_050743605.1 Acidimicrobiales bacterium | reverse complement strand
GTCACCGCCACCGGCGGCGCAGCCCTGAGCCTCTACCGGGCGCACGGCTGGCGAGAGCTCGGCCGATGCGTGCTCGATCTCTCCGAGAGAGGGATGCTCGAGGAGATCGTCTTCGCGGGCCCTCCCTGACACGCGGTCACCCAGTCGGACCCGTCCCGCCGCCGAGACCCGGACCCCATGCCGAGGCCCGTCCCGCCGCCGAGACCCGGACCCCATGCCGAGCGCCGGCCGTCAGCGTGCTCCGAAGAGCTCCCCGAAGCGCGACACGTCGACGTTTCCCCCGCTCAGCACCACGCCTATCCGCTTGGCGCCGGTGATCTTCTCGCCTAGAACGGCCGCAACTCCGACCGCGCCGCTCGGCTCGACGACGAGCTTCAGCTGCTCGAAGCAGAACCTCATCGCCTCGCGTATCTCGTCGTCGCCGACGACCTCGATCCTGCTGAGCAGCCGGCGGTTGATCTCGAAGGTCAGCTCGCCCGGCGTGTCCGCACCGAGCCCGTCCGCAATGCTCCGCGGCGCAGCGATCCGCACCCGCTTCCCAGCGGCAATGGACTGTCGCGTGTCGTCCCCGGCCTCGGGCTCGACGCCAACGACGGAGATGCCCGGCACGAGCGCGGTGGCGATGGTGGCGATGCCGGCTACGAGCCCGCCGACGCCGACTGGCACGACGAGCGTGTCGAGGTCGGGTACCTGGGAGAGGAGCTCGAGCCCGACGGTCCCCTGACCTGCGATGACGTGCGGGTGCTCGGAGGGCCGGACGAGCGTCAGCCCGCGCTCGGATGCGACTGTCTCGGCGATCGCGACCCGGTCGTCGCGGTAGCGGTCGTAGGGGACGACGGTCGCCCCGAAGTGCCGCGCCGCGTCGGCCTTGGCCAGCGGAGCGTCTGTCGGCATGACGACCACCGACGTCGTCCCGAGTAGGCGAGCTGCCAGGGCGACGGCGAGGGCGTGGTTCCCCGAGGAGTACGTGACGACTCCCCGGGCGAGCGCCTCGAGAGAGAGGCGCGAGACGGCGTTGTAAGCGCCGCGGAACTTGAACGCGCCGCCGCGCTGGAGGCTCTCGCACTTGCAGTAGACCTCGGCCCCGGCGCGCTCCTCTAGCCCACGGGCGCGCACCACCGGCGTTAGAACGGCGACGCCCTCGAGGCGTGCGGCGGCCTCTCGGACGTCGGACGGACTGGGTGCAGTCGATGTCGTGTCCGCCGAGGTCACCGTCCGCTTATGGTGTCACTGCGCCGCGCGGGTTCGCCACACGCCCCGGCACGCGATCGCGCGGGCGCCGGCCGCGGGGTCCGCGCCTGTGCGGTACGGCACCGCGCGGCGGCCTTCATCCACCTCCCTCACGCAGCGCCCTGCGGGCGCGCTCTGCCACGAGCTCGTCGTCTGCGGGGTCCACGGTGCGCAGGTCGAGGATGGTCTTCGCGCGCTGAACCCTGGCTACGACCGGCACGTCGCCCTCGCGAAGGGCAGCGGTCACGTCGCCGGGCAGCGCGATCCCGGCCGACTCGATCTCGAGGTCGGGCAGCGACCCGCCGCCTGCGATCGACGCGCAGCTCACCACTTCGCCGACCTCGAGGGCGGCCGCCCGGACAGCGAGCTCTGTGGCGGGAAGCTGGGCCATCCGCCAGAAGGCGATGGAGTCGCCATCCCTGCGCAGGTATGCGAGGGCGACGTCCTGGAGCACCTCGAGCACCAGTCCGCCCGGGCGCAGCGCCCGCGCGAGCGGGTGGCGCGCGCACGCATCTACCAGGTCGCGCCTGCCGGCGACGACGCCCGACTGCGGGCCACCGAGCAGCTTGTCACCCGAGAACGTCACGAGCGCCGCGCCGCGAGCGAGCGCCTGACGTGCGGCCGGTTCGCCGCGAAGCCACGCGGGCGCAGGAGGCCTGAGCCACGGGGTCGTCTCGTCGAGGAGCCCCGAGCCGATGTCGTAGACGACCGGCACCCAGAGCGTGGCGAGCTGCTCGACGCAGACGTCCTGGGTGAAGCCGACCATCGCGTAGTTCGACCGGTGGACCTTCAGCA
>JBOGGB010000577.1:0-3688 GCA_050743605.1 Acidimicrobiales bacterium | reverse complement strand
GATGGGCGGCGCGTTCGGCGCCTGCCACGGCTTCGACGTGCCGCTCACCTTCGGGAACTTCGCCGGGATGGGAGACGACTTCTCCGCACTCCTCCTGGGTGAAGAACCCCCGAGCCCGGGTGTGCGGCGCGCCTCTTCGGCGATCATGGCGGCGTGGACCGGCTTCGCGAAGTCGGGCGAGCCCGGGTGGCCCCGCTTCGACCCCGCGGGCGCACGGACGGCGCGCCTGTTCGGCGAGGACGTCTCTGAGACCGACGCGGTCGAGCAGCGCTCGGCCGCGATCTGGAGGCACCACCACTTCGCCGAGATGGACCTCGTCAGCGACTGACCCTTGGCATCGAGGCCGCGATGGCGGGACTCCACGTTCCTCGTGGTCCTCCTGCTGGTGGCGTTCAACCTGCGCACGGCCATCACCTCGGTTTCGCCCGTGCTCGTCGACATCGAGCGATCGCTCGGATTGGACGGCGCGTCGGCCGGGGTGCTCACGGCTCTGCCGGTCCTGTGCCTCGCGTTCTTCGCCCCGGTGTCGGCCAAGGCTGTCCGCCGGTGGGGGTCGGACAGGACCATCGCCTGGGCGCTGCTGACCCAGGTTCTCGGGCTCGTGCTGCGTCTCGGCGGAAGCAACGTGGTCGCGCTGTACGCCGGCACCCTGCTCGCCGGCATGGGCATCGCCATGGTGAACGCGGTGCTGCCGAGCATCGTCAACGCGAGGTACCCGAGCAGGTCTGGAGCGGTCGTCGGCCTCTACGTGATGTCGCTCGGGATGGGCGCGGCGGTCGCGTCCGGGGTGAGCGTCCCACTGGCCCAGGTCCTTGGAGGATGGCCGGCCTCACTTGCGGTCTGGGCCGGGCCCGCGCTGCTGGCATTGTTCGGGTGGGTATCGCTGACGCGACTGGCCCGGCGCGGCGGCACCACCAGCTCCGAGCCCGATGCGGGACCGGCACTGGACCGGCCCCAGGGGCTGCCCTGGCGCAGCCGGACCGCGTGGCACATCAGCATCTACCTGGCCCTGCAGGCATTCGTCTACTACTCGGTCGTCGCATGGTTCGCGCCGTCGTACGAGGCGCTCGGGTGGTCTGCGACCCGCGCCGGCCTCCTGTTCTCCGTTGTCAGTCTTGTCCAAGTCGTGGCGGCACCCATAGTCCCCGCGCTCGCCGCCAAGCGGTTGGACCGCCGACCGTTCTTCTGGGCCTCAGCGAGCCTCGCGCTGGTCGGGATCATCGGCGTGGTCGCGATCCCGACCTTCGCGCCGTGGCCCACGGCCTGCGTGCTCGGGATCGGCATCGGTGGTCTGTTCCCGCTCGGCGTCACGCTGCTCGTCGACCATGCCGCGGACCCCGGAGCGTCGGCGCGCCTGTCGGCGATGGCCTTCCTCTTCACCTACCTTGTGGCGGCCTCGGGCCCGGTGCTCCTCGGTGGCCTGCACGACGCGACGGGGAGCTTCGAGACCGGCTGGGTGGTGGTCGCGGCGTTCATGGCCGCGGTGATCGTGTCGGTCTCTTGGCTCACTCCCCACCGGCGCGCCATCGCGCGTCAAGGCGGCATGTGAGCACTCGCACGCCAGCCACTGCCCAGGCAACGCCCTCCTCCGAGTAACGTCGTTCGCGGAGCGCCGGGAAGCCTGGTCGGCATCGAAGAACGTTCGCGCCCATCGCGTCCGTCGCCAGGCCACCCAGGAGGGACCACCGTGCGCTCCGCTCTCCCCTCGTCTCCCCCGAGAGCGAGCAGGCGACAGTGACCAGTGCGACCGCAGCGGTCCTCTTCTTCGGAGGCGCGGCCGTCAGCCTGGCGTCGAGCTGGGTCGTCGTGTCGCGCATCGAGCGGATGGGGACCCGCTTCGGCGCGTCCGAGGCGCTGCTCGGGCTCGTCTCTGCGCTCGCGGCGGACGCGCCGGAGATCACCTCGTCTGTGAGCGCGCTCGCGCAGCACCGCGGTGCGGTCGGGGCAGGGGTCGTCATCGGTTCCAACGTCTTCAACCTTGCGGCCCTGCTCGGCCTCGGCAGCGTCGTCGCCGGCACGATCGCCCTTCACCGCAGGGCCGTCCTGCTCGAAGGGTCGGTCGCCGTCTGGGTGGCGATCGCGTGCGCGCTCAGCATCGCCGGGGTCGTGACGGCGCCGGTCGGCCTCGTGATCGTCCTCGTCGCGCTGGTCCCCTACGTGGCACTCGTCGCGCTCGGTGGGTCCGGTTGGCGGCTCAGGCCCGACCCCTCGCCCCTGCGCCGCTGGCTGTCGCTGGCGCTCAGCGAGGAAGAGCTCGAGCTGGGAGCGACAGTTCGGCCTCGGCGAGGCCGCCCGCTGGACGCGCTCGTCGGCGCCGCGGCGCTCGCCGTGGTGGTTGCGGCGAGCGTGGAGATGGAGCACGGGGCGGTCCACCTGGGCGCGCACTTCGCAGTGCCGGGGATCCTTGTCGGCGCCGTCGTCCTCGCCGCGGTCACGAGCGTGCCCAACGCGGTCGCCGCCGTCTACTGGGCGAAGCGCCGACGAGGGACGGCGATGGTGAGCACGGCGTTCAACAGCAACGCCCTGAACGTCGCCGCAGGGTTCCTCTTGCCCGCGGTGCTGCTCGGGGGCGGGCACACCTCGGGAAGCGAGACAATCGTGGTGGCCTGGTACCTCGGGCTGACCGTGCTTGTGCTCGTGGTCGCCTACGGCCGCAAGGGCCTCGACCGCAACGTCGGGTGGCTGATCGTCGGCACCTACCTGGCCTTCGTCGCGGTGCTGACGGCCCTCTCGTAGCGGCAGGAACAGCCTGAGGTCGTGACGGGGCTCCTCCCGTGACTCATCCGGGCTTCACCCATTCGGCGACGAGGTCGACCGTGAGGAGCTCCTCATCGGAGTAAGCCTCGAGCTCGCCAGCCGCACGGATCGCAGGGAGCTCGCGCCGCCGCCCGACGTCGTGATCGGGGAGCAGATCGAACGTCGTCTCCGGCCAACAAGCCTCGAACAGGGCGCGCCACCGGTCTAGGCGTAGCTCGTTCAGATAGACGTTGGTCTGTACACGATCCCGGAGCCGGGGGCGGAGGTGTGACCAAGGTGGGATCGACGAACGCCGGTTCGCGAAGATGCGGGCGTCGTGACACCCACTGTCGCTCGTGTACAGGTGCACCTCGATGTGGGCCAACCCGCCCGGCCGTAGCACCCTGTCGATCTGTCGCATGACTGCCTCGGGGTCGGCGAGGTGCTCGAAGCAGGAGTGGGAGTACACGCAGTCGAACGAGCCATCCGAGAAGGTCATCGCTCCGGCGTCCATAGCGACGACGTTCAGGTCCCGAGGCAACGTCGTGTTCGCCTGGCGCTCGATCTCCCGGCGGAGCGCCCGGTCGAAGCCCGTGAGCTTGCGGGCGGCCGTCTTGAGGGTCCGGATGCCACCGTTCACGCGCAGCATCCGCAGGTACTCGACAGCGGACGGATATGGAGGGATCACGTCCAAGTCGATGCCGACCACACGGTTGCGACGCGCGAAGTACGCCGTCTCAAGCAATTGCTGGCCAGGACCGACGACGAGGAGGTCTCGCCCTTCGAGCCTCGATCCCAGTGCGCGCTCCATCGCCGAAGCGCCGCGGTCGAGCACCGCCAAGAGGTGCCTGGCGCGACCCGGTACATCCTTGCGCTGATCCTCCCAGAGGAAGAAGAGCTCGCGTACCCGGCCGAGCGGTCCGAGGCGGAGATCCGCGTACGAGCCGTGGAG
>JBOGGB010000576.1:0-1590 GCA_050743605.1 Acidimicrobiales bacterium | reverse complement strand
TGCGCTGTGACGCGTTGCTGCTCGACGAGACCGCGGTCTCCGAGACCAAGCCCTACATGGAGGTCGGGGAGCAGGACGCCCGCATCGGCCACGAGGCGACCGTCTCCAAGGTCGGGGACGACCAGCTCTTCTACCTCATGAGCCGCGGGCTCACCGAGAGCCAGGCGATGGGGATGATCGTGAACGGCTTCATCGAGCCCATCACCCGGACCCTGCCCATGGAGTACGCGGTCGAGTGGAGCCGGCTCATCGAGCTACAGATGGAGGGATCCGTCGGTTGACGGTCCCCCGGCGCGGGAGGGTGCGCCATGCCGATGCGTGAGGAGTGCAAGCACTTCCAGAGCCGCACCTACGCGTCCGGCGAGGTCGCCCGGTTCTGCGTCCTGGACCTCGCTCCCGAGGCTCCCTGGCGGTGCCCCGACGACTGCAAGTCCTACGAGCGCCGGTTGGCCGACTCGGGCTGGGTGCACGGCAGCCTCGTCGAACCTCCGTTGGAGGACGAGCCGGATGTCGCCGGCGCCACGGGCGCGGACGTGGCGTCGATCCTCCAGGACGCCGAGGGCATCGTGAGCGCGATCGCTCCCCAGGCCCTGGCCGAGGCGAGGGCCGAGGACGCACGGCGGGAGAGGCGCACTGCGTCGCGGTGGTGGCGACGCAAGCGCTGAGCGGGTCAGCTCCCGGTGAAACGCGGCGGTCGCTTCTCCATGAAGGCGCGCACCGCCTCTGCCAGGTCCTCGGAGGCCAGCATGCCCGCGTTCCAGGTCGCGACGTACTCGAGGCCTTGGACGACCGTCCGGCCGTCGTTCGCCGCCAGGACCGCCTTGGTCCCCTGCACCGCGAGCGGCGAGAGCGCGGCGATCTCGTGCGCCATCGACCTGGCAGAGTCCAAGAGCGTGTCGCGGTCGGAGAAGACGTCGTTCACGAGCCCGATCTCCTTCGCGCGCTCAGCGTGGACGTCCCTGCCGGTGAGCGCGAGCTCCGCGACATGTCCCCTCCCCACGACGAGGGGGAGCCGCTGGAGCGTGCCCAGGTCCGCGACCATCGCCATGCGGGTCTCCCGGACGCTGAAGACGGCGTCGGCCGACGCGAGGCGGATGTCGCACGCGGTGACGAGGTCCATCCCCCCTCCGATGCAGTAGCCGTGGACGGCGGCGATCACCGGCTTCGGGCATCCGGCCACCGCGCTGACCGCGGCCTGCATCTCGACGAGGGTGCGGCGGGTGGCCGCGGCCCGTGCAGCGTGCGAGGCGGTGACGGCGGTGTGCGCTTCACCGCCCGGACCGTCGGCGAGGACGGGACCCATCTCCTTCAAGTCGAGGCCGACGCTGAAGTCGCGGCCCCGCGCGGCGACGACGACGGCGCGCACAGCGGGCTTCTCCGAAAGCTCGGCCATGACCACCGGGAGCTCCTCGAAGAAGGCGCGGCCGAGCGCGTTGCGGGCGTCGGGACGGTCCAGCCAGAGCGTCGCGACCCCGTCGTCGTGCTCGACGTCGAGGACGCGGCGCGACGACGTCGGCGAGGCTGGCGACGACGCTGGCAAGGACGGCACCCAGGGCAAGTTAGTGCCGTGCCGCGGAGGGTGCCGCGGGT
>JBOGGB010000575.1:0-4232 GCA_050743605.1 Acidimicrobiales bacterium | reverse complement strand
CGGGGCGGTCGCGCCCGCGCGAGCGGCGGCGCCACCACGGGCGGCGTGCTGAGCGACCACGGTGCGGACTTGTGGGCGATCGGGCTCGTGACCGCCGGCATCCTGCTTGCGCTCGCCGTCTACGGCGACGCCGCCGGCGCGGTGGGCCACGTTGTCGACGTGGGCGTGGGGCTCGCCGTGGGATGGGCGAGGTTCCTGTTGCCACCGTGCGCGGTCGTCGCCGGGGTGGCGGTGGTGGCGGGCCGGCGACGCCTGCTCTCCGGGCCTGCGGCGGCGGGCGCGGCGATCGCGCTCCTTGCGATCTGCGGTCTGGCGGACCTCGCCGGAGGAACGCCGTGGGTGTCGGCGCCGCGTTCCGTCCTCACTGGCGCCGGCGGAGCTCTCGGGGCTCTGGCCGGCCGGCCGCTCGCCCACGGGCTCGGCACCGCCGGCGCGGTCGTCCTGCTCCTCGCGATCGCCGCGGTCGGCGGCGTCTTCGCAACGGGCATGCGGCTTAGGAGCCTCGGAGGGATCTTCACCGCGATCTGGGCCGCGATCGGCCGCGCCGTCGAGCGCCCTGTGCAGGTGCACGACCTCGGGATGGACCTCCAGGCAGGGGAGAGGCGCGGGCACGCGGCGACGTTCGCGGGGCTCGAGCTCGGAGATGACGAGTCCCTCACGGAGGGACCCGGCCCCGCTCCGGACGTGGTGAGCCCCGACCCTGCTGCGGGTGCCGACGCCGACGCCGACGCGGGTGACCGCGCACCGAGCGGGGCGAGCCGCGGGGCCGGCTCCGAGGACCCGGCCGCCGAGGACCCGGCCGCCGAGGATCGCGACGTGCGGCCGTCCGTCGTCGGGGGCGGTTCGCGGATGGGGCCGGTGGCGGGGGAATGGCATCTGCCTTCACTCGGTCTCCTCGCCCGATCGAAGGAGCAGCGGCTCGACGAGCGCCTGCTCGACCAGGCAGGAGAAGCCCTCGTCGCGGCCCTGACCGGCCACGGTGTGGAGACCCGGCTGGTAGGGAGGACGGTCGGTCCGACCGTGACCCGGTTCGAGCTCGAGCTCGGGGCCGGGGTCAAAGTCGCTCGGGTCACCAGCCTCCACAGGGACATCGCGTACGCGATGGCTTCTCCCGACGTCCGCATCCTCGCTCCGATCCCCGGAAAGTCCGCCATCGGCGTGGAGGTGCCGAATCGCCAGCGCCAGCTCGTCGCGCTCGGTGACATCCTCGCCTCTCCCGACGCGTCGCGTGCCCGGCGTCCGCTCGAGGTCGCGCTCGGCAGGGACATCGCGGGCCGGCCGGTCATGGTCGACCTCACCGAGATGCCCCACGTGCTCATCTCGGGCGCGACGGGCGCCGGCAAGTCCTCGTGCATCAACTCAATCATCACCTCCGTCCTGATGCGTGCCACGCCCGACGAGGTCCGCCTGATTCTCGTCGACCCGAAACGCGTCGAGCTCGGCCAGTACAACGGGCTCCCGCATCTGCTCACGCCGGTGGTCGTCGACCCGAAGAAAGCCGCGAACGCCTTGTCGTGGGCGCTGAAGGAGATGGAACGCCGCTACGACGTCCTCGCCGAGTACGGGATGCGGGACATTTCGGGATACCACGAGGCGTTCGAGCGCGGCGAGCTCGGCCCGCAGGGTGGACCCTCAGTGGCAGCGCAGGTTGCCGCGGTCGCGGCGCGTGCGCGTGCGGGCGCCCGCGTCGGTAGCGGAGCGCTCGATGACGATGCCGCCGAAGTCGACTTCGACGTCGAGGATGGGGAGGGCGACGACGTCGTGGAAGGCGATGGCGAGGACGCATCGGAATGCCCGGAGTGGCTCCCCTTCGTCCTGGTGGTCGTCGACGAGCTGAACGACCTCATGATGGTGGCGGCACGTGACGTCGAGGATTCGGTGTGCAGGATCGCGCAGATGGCACGTGCGGTCGGGATCCATCTCGTGCTCGCCACCCAACGGCCCTCGGTGGACGTCATCACGGGCGTGATAAAGGCGAACGTTCCGAGCCGGATGGCCTTCTCGGTCTCGTCGCTCGCGGACAGCCGGGTCATCCTCGACCAGCCTGGGGCCGAGCGGCTGGTCGGGAAGGGCGACATGCTGCTGCTGACCGCATCGTCGAGCGTTCCCCGGCGCCTGCAGGCGCCATGGGTGTCCGAAGAAGAGGTGCGAGCGGTGGTGGGACACTGGCGCCGCCAGGGTCGCGTGACCGAGCCGATCGTCGGCATCCAAGGGGTGGGCGACGCCCTCGCGGGCGTCGGAGCGCCCGGGGAGGACGACGACGAACGTCTGGAGGAAGCGTTGGAGCTCGTCGTGCGCAGCCAGCTCGGCTCCACCTCCATGCTGCAGCGCAAGCTCCGCGTCGGCTTCGCGCGTGCAGGGCGGCTCATGGACCTCTTGGAACGCCGGGGAGTCGTCGGACCCTCCGAAGGGTCCAAGGCCCGGGCGGTGCTGATGACGCCCGAGGAACTGGACGCCAGACCTCGATAGCCTGCACCTTCGTGAGCCTGGCGCCACCGTCGAGCCCTTCGTCGCCACTTGGGAGGCTCCGCGACGGAGGAAGGTCGGAGCCGCCGGCACCAGACGAGGTCGTGCCCCGGCCGACATCCGTACCGGTGACAGGATCGGTGACAGGGCCGATGACCGGGCCGATGACAGGGCCGACGCGGGCGGCGATGCTCGAGGCGCGGCGGCGGTCGCCTTCGGCTCGGCGGCGAGCCACGCGGCGCCGGCTCCGCCTGCTCCGCACGGCTGCGGCACTCGGCCTCCTCGGGCTGCTGGTCGTCTGGCTCGCTGTTTCGGGCGGCGGAGCGGCCAGGCGCCCGCAGCTCCGGCTACGGGTGACCCTCCCGCCGCTGACGACGGTGGGAGGTGCCGTGGCCACGGCAGGCGCTCCGGTCCTTCCGTGGCCAACGACCGGTGAGGCCGCGGTGGACGTCCCGGCCGTCGGCTACCGCGCGCAGTCCGGTCGGGAGGAGCCCGTCCCGGTGGCGAGCCTGACGAAGATCATGACGGCCTACGTCGTCCTCGAGGACCACCCGCTCGCGCCCGGTAGCATGGGACCGCGCGTGGAGGTGACGGCGGGCGACGCGCACCAGTTCGGAGTCGACGCGACGACCGACCAATCGAACGTCCTTCTGAAGGCGGGGGAGACCCTCACCGAACACCAATTGCTGGAAGGGCTCCTCGTCCACTCCGCCAACGACTTCGCGTACTCGTTGGCCGTGTGGGACGCGGGCTCGCTCGACGCCTTCGTCGCCAGGATGAACGCCACGGCGCTCACCCTCGGCATGCGCCACACGCACTTCGCCGACCCGAGCGGCTACTCCCCGTCGTCGCAGTCGACGGCCGCGGACCTGCTGCGGGTCGCCTCGGCCGCGATGTCGAAGCCTGTCTTCTCCCAGATCGTGGCGATGACCTCGGCGACCCTGCCGCTCGCAGGGACGGTCGAGTCCTACACCCCCCTGGTCGGGGCCACAGGGGTCGTGGGCGTGAAGTCCGGGTTCACCACAGCCGCAGGTGGTGGTGACGTCCTCGCCTACCGGACGTCCGTCGACGGCCAGAGCTTCGTCGCGCTCGCCGCCGTCACCTCACAGCGGACCTGGACAGTGCTCGACTTCGCGGGCAAAGCGGCGCTCGCCCTCGCCAAGTCCGCCGCGGCGCGGGTCCAGACCGCGACGGTCGCCGCGAAGGGCACCGTGGTGGCGCAGCTGCGACGGGGGGGACGGACCATCTCGCTCACGACCGCCTCCGCTGTGCGCCTGCTCACCTTGGAGGGCGCACGTGTCCGTCAGCTCGTGCACATCCGCGTGCCGCGGCCGGGGGCGAAGAGGGGAACCCAGGTGGGCAACGCGGACTTCGTGCTGGCGGGCCAGCACGTCTCCGTGCCCGTGCGCGCCGCCGCGCGCGTCCCCTGATCCGGCGTGCGCGCCCGCGCCCCCGCGTCGGCGGCCAACCTCGGGCCGGGATTCGACGTCCTCGCCGTCGCGCTCGACCTCTACGTGGAGGTCGAGGTGGAGCCGGCAGCCCGCCTGACGGTCACGAGCGAGGGGGAGGGGGCGGACCTCCCTGCCGACCCGTCGCACCTCGCGGCGCGCGTGGCGACCGCCGTGTGTGGGCACGACCGGCTCTCGGTTCACGTCCGCTCGGAGATTCCGGTTGCCCGCGGGCTCGGCTCGTCCGCGGCGATCGCCGCCGCGGCGGCTGCCGCCGCCGGCGCGCGCGATCCGCTCGCTGTCGCGGCGGGCACGGAC
>JBOGGB010000574.1:0-8127 GCA_050743605.1 Acidimicrobiales bacterium | reverse complement strand
TTGCCCAGCAGGTCCTCCATCAGTTCGCTCCGTCAGCCGGCAGGGACGCCATGGCCGGCATCTTCGCAGGTCTCGGGACCCATCCGTGACCGCCTCGCCACGATCCTCCGCGCGAGCACCTCGAGGTTCCAGGTGAGCACCTCGCGCACTCCGGGGATCCGCACGACCACCCGAGCGACTCCGGGCAGGTACCGCGGCCGCGCATCGAGGACCTCGAGGAGCGGATACGCCGAGAGGCGGCGGAGCACGGTGCCGACATGTAGAGGGAACAGCGACTCGCCGTACACGTTCTTCGGCTCGCACCCGGCGCGTGCGGCATAGCGTCGCCGGGCGCGCTCGCCACCGGCGTAGTGCCACGGCGAGGTCTCGTGGCCGCCCCAGGGGCCGTACCAATTCGTGAAGGAAAGCCAAAGGTGGCCTCCCGGCCGCAGGACTCTCGCCATCTCGTCGACGACCGCGAACGGCTCGGAGACGTGCTCGAGCACGTTGGAGGAGACGACGAGGTCGACCGCTTCGGAGGGCACCGGGAGGACCCGCGCGTCGGCGATGACGGAGCCGGCCAACGGCGCCCCTCGCCAGGACAGCTCTCCCAGGTCCGCGTCGAAGAGCAGACAGCGCGCACCGGCCGCCCTCAGGGCGCGAGTGAGGTACCCGGCTCCGCCCCCGACGTCCAGCGTGAGCGCACCCGCGAGGGGCACCGCCTCGCCGAGCAACCCGGCGGCGTCGCCCGACAGCAGGTCGTAGAAGGCGTCGGGGTCTCTCTGCTCGAGGCGGAAGCTGCGCAGCAGTCGTATCGAGCGGCCGAGCGACCGGCGAGCGCGCGGGGGGTTCATCGCGGTGGGGTCACCGACGGTGAGCCGGTCCCGACCACCCGAGGCGGGGGGGCTCAACCCGTTTGGTCTCGGAGCAGGCCGGCGATCGGGGGCTTGCCGGCTTCGACGACGACTGCGGCGAACAGCAGCACGATGCACGCGCACCCGCCGGCAGACGCTCCGAGCAACCCGACCGGCGGGTGCCACTTCCCCCCGAGGAAGTCGACCGGGCCGGAGACGCCGACCGCGTAACGGCGGAGTGCCTCGAGGAACGCCGCGATCGAGGCGACGCAGAGACCCGCCCCGACGATGGGCACGACCCGCGAGAAGACCCAGGCGGGCACCGACGAGCGTTCGATGAGCGCGGCGCAGACGAGCGGCACACCGGACGCGAGAGGAAGCCAGTAGCGGCCCTGCCCGTCGACGAAGCCCACCCGCAGCGCCTCGACGTACGCGAGCAGCAGCGGGACGGCGACGACGGCCGCGACGAGCAGGACGAGGACCCCCGCGCGCCACGGGCCGGCGCGCCACAGCGCGCACACCAAGAGCGCGCCGACCACGGCGAGCCACATGACGTAGGTGAGGAGCGGGGACGCCGTGTCGTTCCATCCGAAGACACCCACCATCTGCTGCATCCGCACCCCGTCGTGCGCGAGCACGGTGCCGAGCAGCTCGAGCCCGGACTCTCCGTGGGGGACGAGGAAGCCGGGCACCAGGTCCAGTGCGTGCTCGGCGCGGATCCACCACAGTGCGAAGCCCCCGCACGCAGCGAGCGGGAACGCCGACCAGCGGGCCGCTCGGCTGCCAAGCACGCCGAGGACGGCGCGCCTCCCTCCCAGGAGACCGAGAAGGACGAAGGCAATGGCGACCCAGACGGGCGAGATGGGACGCGCGAGGCAGAGGATGCCCGCCGCAACCGCGACCAGCGCGACGAGACCGGGCGGCGGCCGATCTGGATGGTCGAGCACGAGCACGAGCCCTGCGGTCCACAAGCAGATGGCGGCGCAGATCTCCAAGCCGCTCGGGTTGACCATCCCGCCGAGGAACCACGTCATGGGGGTCACCGCCGCCATCACTCCCACGAGCAGGAGCTTCCGCCGGGACCATCGCACCACGGCGAACAGGGCAAGCGAGATGAGCAGCGAGTTCACGAGGGCGCTCACGAGCCTCATCAGGTAGATGCCGGTCTTCGAGGCGAAGGCGAGCGACGGGAGCCCTACGACCAAGTAGTAGAGCGGCGGGTAACGCCCGACGTAGGTGCCGACATGGACTGTCCTCGACGACCTGGAGAGCACCGGCGCGCAGGATGCCGGGATCGCGGGATGGTACTTGAAGCAATCCGGATAGGTCGTCCCTGAAGCCAGAACTCCCGGCACGTGGACAGCAGTGAGCGCGCTCCCCGGTCCGTCGATTGTGTAGCCGACGAGCTCGCCCCGCACCGTCGCGGCTGCGGCCACCACTTGCGTGGATTCATCGGGCGACGCGAAGAGGGGCGTGGCAAGCGACCAGGCTGCGAAGTTGGCGAACGTGAGCACGACGCCGATGGCGAACAGCGCCCACGGCCTTCCGAGCCGCTGGATCCAGGACGCGGACCGCCGCTCTCGGGTGGCGCACGCATCGGGGACGGCGTCGCGCCTCGTCAGCTGCCCCACCATGGTCCCTCCAGCGGAGGTGTCATCGGGCGCGTGGTAGTGGGTGGCGACGATCGCTTCCGGCGCGACGGCGGACCGGCCCATAGCGGCCGGCACCCACTCGCGAACTGGACGCGTTGCAGGACACATACGTCCCCCACCGTCGAGAAGGGTAGCGAGAAGTTATGGGGTGAACCTGTGCACGGCATTGCAGGAGCGCGACGGTTCGTACACCGCGGGTGGCTCAGTGGGCGGCTCGCGAACCTGGCTCGGCTAGGGTGACGCACGTGCCCGCGCTGACCGCGCTGACCGCGCTGACCGCGCTGACCGCTGCAATGAGTGGCGCCAACCACGACCGTCGTGCCCACGGAACGACGGCCTAGAGGTGCGCACCACATCCTGGGGTCGCAGGTGCGCCACTCCTGGCGAATGCCTGCGGGCGCGGGCGGGCGAACTAGCCTCGTCGCCCTCATAACGGCGAGCACGAGACGCGCGTTCGTTCATGGTCGAGCCGCACAGGGAGCAGCCGGAGCCGCACTTCGTGCGGGAATATGTCGCGCACACGAGAAGGCTGCTCGAGACCTGGGGGTCCCGGGAAGGGGCGCTCCAAGCAGCCGTCGGCAGCGCGACTCCTGCAGAGTACGAGATGGTGGGGCGGATGGAGAAGCTGCTCCTCATCTACGCGGGCCTGCGACCAGACGACGCGCTCGTCGACCTCGGGTGCGGCTCAGGACGTCTCGCGGTGCAGCTCTCGAACTGGTTGCGCGGGCAGTACCTCGGCACCGACGTGGTCGAGTCACTGCTTCGCCAGGCCGATCACACGTGCAACCGGCCCGAGTGGCGCTTCGAGAAGGTGGCCGGCCTCTCGGTCCCGGCGGACGCCGGGAGCGTCGACATGGTGTGTGCCTTCTCGCTCTTCACTCACCTGCGCCACGAGGAATCGTATGTCTACATGAACGACGTCCATCGGGTGCTGAAGTCGGGTGGTCGGCTGGTGTTCTCCTTCTTGGAGTTTCGGGTGCCGGAGCTCTGGCACGTGCTGGAAGGCAACATCACGTCCATCGGGCAAGACGCGGTGCTGAACCAGTTCATGAGCCTTGACACCGTCGAGGCCTTCGCCGACCATCTCGGGTTCGAGCTGATCGAGGTCCATCGGGGAGACGATCCCTTCATCCCCTTCACGACACCCTCGAGCGACTCGGCAGCAAGCAGCGAGCTTCGCAGCTTCGGCCAATCCGTCGCCATCTTCCAGAAGCCCACCTAGCGACCCGGTGCCGGTGCGGGTGCGGGTTCGGCGGATCGCTCGATTACAGGCGGCGGCCCGTCCGGTGGTGCCCTGAGCTCCGGCGGAGCGGTCAATCGTTCACGTGGCCGGTCAGCAGGGTCCGGAGCTGGCAATGACCGACGACCAGTCATCGTGTTCAGGACCCGAAGGCGAGGCGGCGCAGCCATTCCGGCGGTCGTCTTCGGCCAAGAGGTCCACCCGGATTTCAACGCCAGGTTGCGCGACGACGCTCTCGGGACGCGCGGGCTGGCCTCGTCCTCGCCTCACCCGACGGGCCCCGCGTGCGCTGCGCGTCTACACGGGCCCCACTGGCACCCTTCGTTCGGTGGGGAACCGGACGGGAGCCCCCGGTGCCAGGAACGGGAAGGGACGAGACCTCTGGCGAGGACAGCCCGTTCAAGAGCCCCAGCCGCCGTTGTATGACGCGGGTCGCGGCGACATGCTCGGTCCCGATCAGAGAGACGACGGTCCCATCGGCGCCGGCTCGACCGGTGCGGCCTGATCGGTGGACGTAATCGGTTGCGTCGGCCGCTGGATCGAAGTGGACAACGAGCGGCACCGCATCAACATGGATCCCGCGGGCGGCGACGTCGGTGGCGACCAGCACGTCGAGCCGACCCGCACGAAACGCCGCCAGGGCCTGCTCGCGCTGGCTCTGGCTGCGATTCCCATGGATCGCCGCAGACGCCAGACCCGAGCGGGCGAGCCGGTCCGAGAGGCGATCCGCCCCACGCTTGGTGCGGCAGAACACGACGGCCGGGCCGCTCGCCGTGATGACTTCGGTCGTCACGGCGATGCGATCGTGGGTTTCCACGCGCCAGAAATGGTGCGAAACCTCCCCCCGATCGGTATCGGCCGGCACGACGTCGTGGCGTACCGGGTCGTGCTGGTAATCACGGATCAGCTTGTCGACCGGGCCTTCCAAGGTCGCCGAGAACAGGAGGGTCTGGCGCGAGGCGCTGGTCTTGTCGATCAGGCGGCGCACCACGGGGAGAAACCCCATGTCGGCCATCCGGTCGGCCTCGTCGATGACGACCATGTCCACGTGAGACAGCCGGGCGGAGCCTCGTTCAACGAGGTCGGTGAGTCGTCCAGGGCAGGCGACGAGCACGTCGACCCCGCGCCGCAGGGCGGCCACCTGCTTCCCGTAGCCGACGCCGCCGTAGATCGAGGCCACTCGGGCACCGATGACGTTGGCCAGCGGAGCCATGACCTCCTCGATCTGCGTGGCGAGCTCGCGAGTCGGAACGAGGATGAGAGCGGACGGATGCCGGCGTCCCTGACCGGCAAGACGCAAGCCCGCCAGGCGGCAGAGGATCGCCAGCCCGAATGCAAGCGTCTTCCACGAGCCGGTGGGCGCCTTTCCGCACACGTCGCGCCCGGCAAGCGAGTCGGGCAAGGTTGCCGCCTGGATCGGGAAGGCGGAAAGAATCCCCCGCTCCTCCAGCGCCGCCGCCAACTCGGGCGGAACCCCGAGGTCCGAGAAGCGGGCGGGCGCCAACGTCGGAAGGGTCGTGCTCATGAGACTCCAGTCGGTCCAGAACGAAGATGGCCGACTCGATGAAACGTCTCGTGGGCCTAGCTGGCAGCAATCTTGCCAACCGCCGCCGGGCATCACCCGGCGACATCGACACCAGCGTAGCGGAGCTGGAGGGACCGCAGAGCGACCGCGCCGCGCTGGGCTAGCGTGGCACCCGCGCGCAGCGTCGGCGTCCTGCCCGGATCCGCCGGCGAAGACAAGAGGACCGCTTAGGGGCGGGAATACCTGTCGTATCGATCCGCCCGGGCTTCTAGAGACGAGGGCGAATGCCCAGCAAGCGTGCCCAGACGCCCGAGCAGGACCTTGTCCGCTTGTACCTCAGTGATATCGGACGCTACCCACTGCTCACCAAGGGCGACGAGGCCCGGCTGGCCCAAGAGGCGGAGGCGGGACGCGACGCTCGGGCCGAGCTGAGGGCGGACGGGGCCCGCAGCCCTGCCCGCGTCCGTGAGCTGCGACGGGTCGTTCGGGCGGGAGACGCCGCGGTGGAGACCTTCGTCAACGGAAACCTTCGGCTCGTGGTGTCGATCGCTAAGAGGTACCAGGGCGCCGATCTGCCCCTGCTCGACCTGGTCCAGGAGGGCAACGTCGGTCTCATTCACGCCGTTGAGAAGTTCGATTGGCGAAAGGGCTTCAAGTTCTCCACCTATGCCACGTGGTGGATCCGCCAGGCGATCACCCGGGGGATCGCCAACGGCGGCCGCACCATCCGACTGCCAGTCCATGCCAGCGACCTCCTCAACCAGACCCTCAAGAGCCGGGCCCGACTTGAAGCCCAGCTGGGTCGTCGACCGAACGTCTCCGAGTTAGCTGCCGACCTCGAAGTGAGCGCCGAGAAGGTCGTCGAGATCCTCCACCACGCGGCCACTCCCGGCTCGCTCTCCGAGCCGTTGGGGCACGACAGCGACGCCGAGTTGGGCGACCTACTGGAAGACCTGGGAGCACTGTCGCCACCCGAAGCTGCCGAAGCCGCCCTGTTGCCGGGCGAAGTGGCGAAGATGCTGGTCGCCCTCGATGATCGGGAGCGAGAGATCATCCGGCTCAGGTTCGGCCTGGACCGAGGCGAGCCATGCACCCTCGAGGAGGTCGGAGTCTGCTTCGGTCTCACCCGTGAGCGAATCCGCCAGATCGAAGCCCGCGCCATGTCGAAGCTGCGCCACCCCACTGCCAGTGGGGAGCTCCACGAGCTGTTGATCAGTGAGAGCAGCTGACGGTGAGCCTCCCGCCCGCCACGCACCGGCTGGCGCGCCCGCCGACCTTGGGGCGAAAGCGGCGCCGCCACCTGGTAGAGTCGTGTCATCGCCGGTCGTCAGCCGGTGTGGCCCGTTCGAGAGATCCCCGAGTCGGCCGGATCCGAACGGAGTCCCTCATCCTTCACCGTCAGGGCAACACCTTCTGGGTCCCGTCCTCCTTCGTCGCGCCAGCCTTGGCACCGCCCAAATCCGTGAGTGGTCGGGCACGAAGTGGCGCGGCGTCACAGAGGCTCTCTCAGTGCGAGCGCGGCCACAACGCCTCTCCTGACCAGTATGGAAGCTGCTGTGCCTAGGCACACCCGCCCAAAGACGGCTCAGAGACTTTCGGGGGCGCCCGAACGAGATAGAACGTCCCGACGGCAACGAACGGCGAACCACGACGTGGACGCACAGGTGCTCGCATTGCGCGAGGGTGGGAGCTCCTTCTCCGCCATCGCTCGCAGGCTGGAGCTCCACCGAGCGGTCGATGCCCATCGAAGCTTCCTACGGGCCCTCGGTACCTTCGCCGGCAACGATCGGCAGCGGGTCGTCGAGGGCGAGGAGGAGCGCCTCGACCAGCTCGAGAAGCGGATCCGCACCAGAGATGCCTCAGACCCGGAAAAGCTCGAGCGCCGGCTCGTGGGCGTCGAGAAGCTCCGAGAGGCTCTTCGGCAGTGACGTCTACGGCATCGGCATCCCTCTGCGCCCTCTGCGGCGAGCCGGCGACTGAAGCGATCGACCCCCCTCGCCGGACGCTGGCTCGGGGACTTGACGCGGGTGATCCTTCGTACTCGGTGACGGTCATCCTGCCCGACATCACGCTCTGCGCCGAGCACTCTCTCAACGTGCGGCAGGGGGAGCGACTTGTCGGATGGTGCGACGACCAGCGCTGCCGAACCTATGGAGTGCTCGGCGAGCCCTCCGCCTGCGGCCTCCCCTACGAGAAGTTGGGACCGAGCAAGCGGACGTGACCCGCTCGCGCCAATGTCGATCGGCGTAGCAACAACAAGAAAAAGAAAACAAGAAGAAAAGGAACAAGGACATGGCAACTGGAACGGTGAAGTTCTTCAACAGCGACAAGGGCTTCGGCTTCATCACCCCTACGAGTGGAGAAAAGGACGTCTTCGTCCATTACTCCAATGTGGCAGGAGATGGATTCAAGAGCCTCGAGGAGGGCCAGCAGGTCGAATTCGACCTGGCACAGGGCCGCAAGGGCCCGGAAGCCCAGAACGTGAGGGTCCTCTAAGCCGCAACCCGGCGCGGCATCGCGCCCGGCGCGCGGTGCCTCCCCAGGAAAGACCGGGAAGAACGCCCGTCCCCCTTCCTCATTGCCAATCTCTGGTGGCTCTCGTCACCACTTGCCGCAGCACCATGGCGCCCGGGCGCCATGGTCATGGCTCTACGACGGGTTCGTCCGCGCCGGATGGCGCCTGCCGCCCGGACATCGACCGGCCTCGCAGCGCGTCTACCCGGAACCCTGACGCGACGGCACCGTCGTCGTCGGCGACGAGCAGATCGTGCACCCTCACCCGGCGGGTGAACGCCTGAGCCGCCGCCCGAGGATCGGCCACGTCGACCCCCACGAAGTCCACCCCGTGCTCGAAGGCGGTGTCCGTCTGCTGCGGGC
>JBOGGB010000573.1:0-2979 GCA_050743605.1 Acidimicrobiales bacterium | reverse complement strand
GCGCCGCGGTCCTCGCCCGGCCCCGGCGAGGCAAAGGTGAGGCCGGCGACCGGGTCCGCGAGCGCGCCGCGCTCGCGGCGGCCTACGCCCTGCGCGACGACGCGGTGCTCGAGCTCCTCTACGCGGCAGGCCTCCGGGTCTCTGAGCTGTGCGATCTCGACCGGGTCGGAGTGGATCTGCGAGGTCGCACGGTGACGGTCATGGGCAAGGGTCTAAAGGAGCGGCGCGTTCCCATGCATGCCCGCGCGGCGCAGTCGCTCCTGCGCTGGCTGGAGGAGGGTCGCGCCGTCGTGGCAGGCCCCGAGAGCCCGCAGGACGCGGTCTTCTTGAACCGTCGGGCCCTGCGGCTCGGGCCCCGCGACGTCCGCCGCATCGTCGACCGCCGGTCTCCGGTGCCGACGCACCCCCACGCACTGCGCCACTCGATGGCGACCCACCTCCTCGACGGGGGTGCCGACCTGCGCGTCGTCCAAGAGCTGCTCGGCCACGCGAGCCTGCGGACGACCCAGATCTACACCCACGTGAGCAGAGAGCGCCTGGTGGAGGTGTACGGGCGCGCCCACCCCCGCGCCTGACACTGGCTGGTGGGCCCTCGGCGTCGGCTCGGGCGCGCCGGCAGCCGCACGGGCGGTGGCCGGGGTAGGAACCAGCGGGTATCCTGCTCGGTGCCTGCCGTTCGGGTGGGCACCGTACGAGCTATCGATCCTGCACCCGAGCGCGTTCCGCGGTCGCCCCGGAAGGGGTGCTGCGCACGGGGAAGTGCAACCGACTGGAGGAAAGACCTGTATGGCCGTCGTCACGATGCGACAGCTGCTGAACGCCGGAGTTCATTTCGGTCATCAGACCCGTCGCTGGAACCCCAAGATGCGCCGCTTCATCCTCGGCGAGCGCAATGGCATCTACCTCATCGACCTCCACAAGTCGCTCGACGGCATCGAGAATGCGTACGTCTTCGTGCGTGATCTCGTGGCCGCCGGCGGCCACATCCTGTTCGTCGGGACCAAGAAGCAGGCGCAGGGACCGGTGGCAGACTTCGCGACGGCCTGCGGGATGCCCTACGTCAACCAGCGCTGGCTGGGCGGCATGCTCACTAACTTCGCCACGGTCTCGGCTCGGGTGAAGAGGATGCAAGACCTGCGGACGATGCAGGCATCCGGCGACTTCGACGGGATGCCGAAGAGGGAAGCGCTGCGCCACGTACGCGAGCTGGAGAAGCTCTCGAGGAACCTGGGGGGGATCAGCGGTCTCGACCGCCTTCCCGAAGCCATCTTCGTCGTCGACACCAAGAAGGAGCACATCGCCGTCACCGAGGCGAACAAGCTGCGGCTCCCGGTGGTGGCCGTCGTCGACACCAACTGCGACCCGGACGTCATCGACTACGTGATCCCCGGCAACGACGACGCCATCCGGTCGGCTGCGCTCATGTGCCGCGTCGTCGCCGACGCCGTCGCGGAGGGGCGGTGGATCTCTTCGCACCGGCCTGCGCCGTCGCGTGCCGAGACCACCAGCTCGCCGCCGCCGCCGCCTTCGCCCCCCCGTCCGCGCCCTCGGGCGAACGTGGACGCCTCGCACTCGGAGCCGCCGCCCGAGCCGGCCGTCGAGCCCGCGTCCAGAGTCTCGAGCGTCGAGCCGGTCCAAGCGCCGGCCACCGACACCGTGGCGGGGGCGGACCCCGCGGACGGGCATTCGGGGACGGCCGAGGTGCTGAGCCCGGTCGAGCACCTCACGAATACCGCGGAGGCTTGAGCCGTGGCCGAGTTCAGCGCCAAGGAGGTCCAGTCGCTCCGGCGCATGGCCGGCGTGGGCATGCTTGACGCAAGGCGCGCCCTCGAGGAGTCCCGTGGGGTCGTGGAGGACGCCATCCAGTGGCTCCGCGTGAAGGGGCTGGCGAAGGCCGGCGGGCGCGACGAGAGGGACGCGTCGCAGGGAGCGGTCGCGGTGGTCCGGCAGGGGTCGGGCGCGGCCATCGTGGAGTTGCGGTGCGAGACGGACTTCGTGGCGAAGTCGCCCGAGTTCGTCTCACTCGTCGACGACCTGGCGGCGCGGGTGGCCGCGAAGGGCGAGGAGGCCGTCGCCGAGCGCCAGGAAGAGATCGACCAGCTTCGCACCACCCTCCAGGAGAACATCTCCGCCGGGCAGGTCGTGCGGATCGAGAGCGGCGAGGGACAGGTGCTGGACACCTACGTCCACCAGCAATCGGGCCGCGGAGTGAACGCAGTCATCGTGCTCCTGCAGGCCGGCACCCAGGAGCTCGCCCACGAGGTGGCCGTCCACGTCGCCTTCGCCCGGCCCCAGTACCTCCGCCGCGAGGACGTCCCTGCCGACGAGGTCGAAGCGGAGCGGGCCACTGTCGAGCAGATCTCCCGCAACGAGGGGAAGCCCGAGGCTTCCCTGCCCAAGGTGGTGGAAGGCAGGATGAACGGATGGTTCAAAGAGCGGGTTCTCGTCGAGCAGCCCTACGTGCGCGACGAGAAGAGGTCGATCTCCGACCTGCTCGGGTCTGCCACTGTGGTGCAATTCGCCCAGGTGGTGATCGGCTCCTGAGCGCGCCGACCGGCACCACGGGGAGCGGGGGCCTCGCCTGCAATGGGTGAGCCCAGACGTCTCCTCCTCAAGATGTCGGGCGAAGCGCTCGCCTCGTCGGCTTCGGACGAGACGATCGACGCGTCGGTGGTCGAGCGGATCGCCGGAGAGATCGCCATGGTGCTCGCCGACCTCCCTCTGCAGCTCGCGGTCATGGTCGGCGGTGGCAACATCTGGCGAGGGACCACGGGCACTGGTGCTGGAATGGAACGGGCGACGTCCGACACCATGGGGATGCTCGGCACCGTGATCAACGCGCTCGCGCTGCAGGACGCGCTCGAGAAGGCCGGGGCGACGGTGCGCACACAGACGGCGATCAACATCCAGCAAGTCGCCGAGCCGTACATTCGCCGCCGCGCGATGCGCCACCTGGAGAAGGGCCGCGTCGTGTTGTTC
>JBOGGB010000572.1:0-1866 GCA_050743605.1 Acidimicrobiales bacterium | reverse complement strand
TCGCCGCGGTCGTCGGGAGCGCCATGGCGAGAAGGCCTCACGGAGACTTCGAGCTGCGCACGCGCCATATGGGGCGTCTGCTCGCCTCCACCTCTCCTGCGGTGGCGCCCGACCCGGCGGTGGTGCGGCGGTGGGCGCGCCGTTCGTACCGCAGCTATGCCCGGTACTGGGTCGAGGCGGCGCGGCTCCCGTCGACCAGACCGGAGGTGGTGCGCCGCCGGCTCGTGCTCGACTGGGGTTACGAGCACCTGGAGCGGGAGCTCGCCTCCGGGCGAGGCGTGCTGCTCGCGCTGCCGCACGTCGGCAGCTGGGAGTGGGGCGGCGCGTGGCTCGCCCTGGAGGGCCATCCCATGGCGAGCGTCGCGGAGCGGGTCGAGCCTCCTGCGCTCTTCCGCTGGTTCGTGCAGCAGAGGGAGGCGATGGGGCTTCGGATCGTGCCGCTCGGTGAGGAGTCGGGGCGTCCCCTGTTGCGGGAGCTCCGCAACGGCGGGCTGGTCGGCCTCGTGTGCGACCGGGACATCGCCGGCAATGGCTTGCCCGTCGAGTACTTCGGCGAGACGACGACCTTCCCTGCGGGACCGGCGACCCTCGCGCTGCGCACCGACGCCGCGCTGATCCCCGTCGTCATCTACAGCGGGCCGGGCGACTCGCACTTCGGGATCGTCACAGCCCCGCTCGACACGGCACGCACGGGCACGCTGCGTGCGGACGTGGCGCGGCTCACCCAGGAGCTGGCGCATCGCTTCGAGTGGATGGTACGGCGGGCGCCCGAGCAGTGGTACCTCTACGGGCCCAACTGGCCGAGCGACCGTGTCACCTGAGGTCGCCTCCGTCGCCGGCCGAGCACTTCGCGTGGCGATGGTGTGCCCGTACGACCTCTCGCGCCCGGGTGGGGTGCAAGGGCAGGCGGTGGGTCTCGCGCGGGCGCTTCGGCTGCTGGGCCACGAGGTCGTGGTGGTCGCCCCCGACGACCGGCCGCCGGGCTGGGTCACCGGTCATTCCTACACGCCGGGACGTGCGAGAGGGGTGCGCGCGAACGGCTCGGTCGCGCCGGTGTCCCTGTCACCGCTGGCCGCGAAGCGCTCCGTCGACGCGGTGCGGCAATGGGGCGCAGACGTCGTGCACTTGCACGAGCCGCTCGCTCCCGTTCTCGGCTATGGGTTCACCCTCGCCCGCAGGTGGCCGGTCGTGGCGACGTTCCACCGCTCCGGCGCCCCGCGCATGGCCTCGCTCGTGTCGCCTGTCGCCCGTCGAGCTTGCGCGGGCTTCGACGTGCGCGTCGCCGTGTCCGAGGCCGCCCGGAAGAGCGCGGTCGCCCTGTGCCCGGGAGCCTACGAGGTCCTCTTCAACGGCGTGGACCTCGCCCGACTTGCACGAGCGCGCCCCGTTGATCGTGTTGACCGTGCCGCTGCGATCCTCTTCCTCGGGCGGCACGAGCACCGCAAGGGCCTCGGTGTCCTCCTCGAGGCGTTCTCCCAGCTCTCCTCGACCGGGGTGCCGGGATCGTCCCTCGGGGTCGCCGCGGAGCTGTGGGTGGCCGGCGACGGTCCCAAGACTGCGGAGCTGCGCCGGCGCTATCCCGCGTCGGCGCGGCTCCACTGGCTCGGGGTGGTGACCGACGAGGAGGTTGCCGAACGGCTCGCCGGCGCCAGAGTGCTCTGCGCGCCGTCACTGGGCGGAGAGTCGTTCGGGGTGGTGCTCCTCGAGGCGATGGCGGCACGGTGCGGGGTGGTCGCCTCGGACATCCCCGGGTACCGGGAGGCGACCGGCGGCCTCGCGACGCTCGTCCCGCCGGGAGACGTCGGCGCGCTGCGCAGCGCGCTCGGAGCAGCGGTGCGAGCCCCGACGGACAACGGCGTGCTCGAC
>JBOGGB010000571.1:0-2144 GCA_050743605.1 Acidimicrobiales bacterium | reverse complement strand
GCCCAGCACCGCGCTCAGGCACGCGCACCCGTG
Source organism: Acidimicrobiales bacterium (assembly GCA_050743605.1). Lineage (GTDB taxonomy): Bacteria > Actinomycetota > Acidimicrobiia > Acidimicrobiales > RAAP-2 > JAJYVT01. The sequence goes on along the minus strand of JBOGGB010000571.1, from coordinate 2,111 downwards.
CGGGCGCGCCGACCGTCCCCGAGGCCCTGGCGGGGAGGAGCGCGCCGGTCGCACCGCGGCCGTGCAGCCGAGCAAGCGCGGCGCGCGCGGCATCACGGCCGGACACCACGACGGCGGACACCGCCGCCCCTGCGGCAGCGTCGAACGCGGCCTCCCAGCCCGGGTCGACGTCGACCAGGTCGACGAGCGACCCCACCACGCCGTCCACGTCGGAGAGGAGCTCCCTGCCGCCGGCACCTTCGAGCTCGCGCAGCGCGCGTACGAGAGCTTCGGCACGCGCCGCGCTCCGGTGGCGCTCCTGGTCCGCGCCACGGGCGGTGCTCTCTGCAGACTGCGCCCCCACTCTGGCGGCGTCGTGCACGCGGTCGGCGTCGTGAAGCTCTGCGGCGAGGCGCGCCGCCTCGGCGTCCAGCGCCGCGCAACGCGCGTCCAGCTCTTCGATCGTCCTCGTCATCGCCTCTGCGTGCGCCCGCACCGCCGCCGTACGGTCCTCGTGCGTCGCGAGCTCGCGAACGTCGTGCTCGACTGCACGCCGCTGCAGCTCTGCCCGCCGGAGGAACTCGTCGAGCGCGCGGGTGGCCGTCTCCATCTCCGCGCCCTCGCCCCAGCGCTGGAGGTGCGCCTCCTCTGCAGCGGCGAGCTCCGCCGCCTCCTCGCGCGCCCCCTCGTGCTCGGGCGAGATCGACACCTCTTCGGCATCGACGGCGCGAAGCTGGTCGACGAGCCCGGCAGCCTCCGCCTCGAGCGTCGACACGACGTCCACGTCGGCGGCCGCGTCGAGAGCCTGCAAGACCGATCGCGACCGCTCGCGCAGCAGGCTCGCCGTCCCCTTCGCCCGCTCGACCAGCGCCTGGACACCGGCCAGCGCCCCCGCGAGGTCCTGCTCACGACCCGAGGAGAGCTCGGCCGTCGCCGCCGCGGTCTCGGCGTCGAGCTCGGCGAGCGCGGCGCGGAGCCGCCCCTCCTCTTCGGCGAGCGCGGCGAGCTCGGTCGCGACCTTCTCCTGGCGCGCGCCGAGTAGCGTGAGCTCCGCACCCGCCAGGTGCACCCGCAGCGTGTGCAGCTCGGCGGAGATCGCCGCGTGCGAACGTGCCGCCACGGCCTGTCGCTCGAGAGGCCGGATCTGCCGTCGGAGCTCGCGCACGAGGTCACCGAGGCGCTCGAGGTTCTCCTGGGTCGCAGCCAGACGTCGCTCCGCGCGCTCCCGGCGGCGACGGTGCTTGAGCACGCCCGCCGCTTCCTCGATCACTGCGCGCCGCTCCTCCGGCCGCGCGGCCAGGATGGTGTCGAGCTGGTTCTGGCCGATGATCATGTGCTGCTGACGGCCGACCCCCGAGTCGTTGAGCAGGTCCTGGATGTCGAGGAGCCGGCACTGGGTGCCGTTGATCGCGTACTCGCTGTCGCCGGAACGGAAGAGCGTTCGGGTGATGGTGACCTCGGCCATCGGCACCGGCAGCCTTCCCGAGCTGTTGTCGATGGTGAGCGACACCTCCGCACGCCCGAGCGCTGGACGGCTGGACGTACCCGCGAAGATCACGTCCTCCATCTTCTGGGAACGCAACGACCGTGGGCCCTGTGCCCCGAGCACCCAGGTCACGGCATCGACCACGTTGGACTTCCCGCTGCCGTTGGGTCCTACCACGACCGTGAGCCCCGGCTCGAGCTCGAGCACCGTGGGGTCCGCGAACGACTTGAACCCCTTCATGCTGAGGGACCTGAGGAACATCGAAGCCCGACCCTACCAACGGCCGGGCGCGGCGCCCGGGACCAGCCGCGGGGCGGGCCGCGGCGGACCGCGCCTCAGACCTGGCAGTGCCCGCAGAAGAAGGTCGAGCGCCCGCCGACCTTGGCCCGCACGATCAGGTTGCGGCACCGCCGGCACGGCTCGCCCTCGCGGTCGTAGACCTGGTGGCTGCCCTGGTAGTCGCCGGCCTCCCCGAACAGGTCGCGGTACTGCTCGTCGACGAGCGTGGACCCCCGGTGTTTGATCGCATCGGTGAGCGTCTCGACCATCGCGCGGTAGAGGCGGCGAACCTCGGTCGCCGACAGCCCGTCGGAGGGCCGGTCATAACGGAGCCCTGCGCCGAAGAGGATCTCGTCGGAGTACAGGT
>JBOGGB010000570.1:0-2569 GCA_050743605.1 Acidimicrobiales bacterium | reverse complement strand
CCTCTCGGGGGAGTACGGCTGGCCGCCGCCGGGTCGTGAGCGCCTCGTGCTCGGGCACGAGTCCCTCGGTCGAGTCGTCGACGCCCCGCCGGGCAGCCCGTTCGGGGCGGGCGACCTCGTGGTCGGGATCGTGCGCCGGCCCGACCCCGTGCCCTGCGGCAACTGCGCAGTCGGCGAGTGGGATTTCTGCCGCAACGGCAAGTACACCGAACGCGGCATCAAGGAGCACGACGGCTACCTGTCTGAGCGCTACCGCATCACGCCGGAGTTCGTCGTGAAGGTCGACGCCTCGCTGGGCCTCCTCGGCGTCCTGCTCGAGCCGACCAGCGTCGTGGCCAAGGCGTGGGAGCAGGTCGACAAGATCGGGCACCGGGCGCACTGGGAGCCGGCGACCGCGATCGTGACGGGGGCGGGCCCCATCGGGCTGCTCGCCGCCTTGATCGGTGTCCAGCGTGGCCTCGAGGTGCACGTCATCGACCAGATGGCCACCGGGAAGAAGCCGGACCTGGTCCGCGCCCTCGGCGCCCATTACCACACCGGGGCGATCGCGGACGCGTTGGACGCGCCGGACATCGTCATCGAGTGCACGGGTGTCTCCAGCCTCGTGCTCGATGCCATGGAGCACGTCGGGCCCGGCGGGGTCGTCTGCCTGACCGGCGTCTCGTCGGGCGGGCGCGAGGTCTCGGTCGACGAGGGCGCGTTGAACCGCACGATGGTCCTCGCGAACGAGGCGGTGGTGGGCTCCGTGAACGCCAACCGCCGCCACTACGAGGCGGGCGCCACCGCGCTCTCCGACGCCGACCGCGGCTGGCTCGGCGAGCTCGTGAGCCGGACCGTGCCGATCGACCGGTGGAAGGAGGCCCTCGACCGCACCCCCGACGACGTGAAAGTCGTGGTGCAGGTAGGCGAGGTGTGAACGGCGGAGCGGCGGAACGCGAGGACGCAGCGGACCAGGGCGACTCGGCCGAGACCGTCGAGATCGGCCCTGGGGTCGTCCAGATCGACACGCTCCTCGGCGGTTGGCGGCGGATGACCGCGGGCTACCTCGTGGAGGGCCCCGCTCCCGTGCTCGTCGAGACGGGCAGCCAGTCGTCGGTCCCGGTGCTGCTCGCCGCGCTCGACCGCCTCGGTGTCGGGCCCGGCGATCTGGCCGGTGTGGCGGTGACGCACATCCACCTCGACCACGCGGGAGGAGTCGGCGACGTCGCGCGCGCGTTCCCGAAGGCGACCGTCTACGTGCACGAGAAGGGCGCGCGCCACCTCGCGGACCCGAGCCGGCTCGTCGCGTCCGCGGAGCGCGTGTACGGCACGTACCTCGACGGCCTCTACGGCCGCCTCGATCCCACGCCGCCGGAGCGGCTGCACGTGCTCTCGGACACAGAGGAGGTGGAGATCGGGCCCGGCCGGACCCTGACCGCGATCGACTCTCCCGGGCACGCGAAGCACCATCTCGGGCTCCACGACTCGGTGAGCGGCGTGCTGTTCGCGGGCGACGCCGTCGGTGTCCGCCTCCCGGACGCGGGCGTCCTGCGGCCCGCGACGCCTCCGCCGGACTTCGACCTCGACCAGGCGCTCCACTCGCTGGGCAAGTTCAAGAGGCGCCGGCCGTCTGGGATCGCCCTTGCCCACTACGGCCTGCTGGACGAACCCGACACGCTCCTCGAAGAGGCGGCGGCGACGCTGCGTAGCTGGGCGGAGACCGCAGTTCAGGCCTTCCGCGCCGGCCGCGACATCGCGACGGCGTTGGAGGAGCGCTACAGCTTCGACACGAGCCACCTGCCGGCGGCGCAGCGTGAGAAGCTCGAGGTGCTGAACGGCTTCCACTCGAACGCCGCGGGCCTCCAACGCTGGCTCGAGACGAGCGGGCAGGGAGGTGCCGAGGGAACCCCCGGCCGGACCCCGCAGCCCGGGAGCTGACCGACCGATCAGTCCACGCGCAGTCTCCGCCGGAGGTCGTCCTGGCGGGACTCGAACTCGTCGAGGGAGATGCGGCCGTCCGCCAGGTCCTCGTGGAGGAGGGCGAACTGCTGGAGGAGCGCCTCTTGGTCCTCTTCGGGTCCGGGCTGGTCATCGTCGGTCTCGCCCCGCTCCGCACGGCGTGCGAGCCGGTCCTCCTGCTTGGCCTTGGCCTTCTCCCGCTTCGCCTGGTCGCGCTGGAGCTTTCCGACAGTGGTTCGCGGACGTGCCATGGTGACCCCTTCCTCTCGGTTCTCGGGGCCAACCGGCCGGAGCCGGTGGGCCTGCAGCGGAGGGCGGGGTGGATCAGATCACCTTGACGTTGCGCGCCTCGTCACCCTTGCGCCCCTGCGCGATCTCGAATTCCACCTGTTGGCCGGCCTCGAGGGTCCGAAAGCCGCTGCCCTCGATGTTCGAGTAGTGGACGAAGACGTCCTCGCCATCGGGGCGCGACACGAAGCCGTAGCCCTTCTCGTTGCTGAAGAATTTCACGGTGCCGATCGGCATGATTATCCTCTTCTTTTCCTTATTTTCTTTTGGGGTGCTGCCTTCTGGGTGCTGCCTTCTGGGTGCTGCGCCTCGGCCTGCTGAGCGACTGCGCAACGCGTTTGCC